>WRFI01000001.1 GCA_009778875.1 Propionibacteriaceae bacterium
GACCAGCCAACTTGACCCGGAAACCACCGACGCCATGTTCGAACTGATCGCTGCCGCCCACAGTGCGGGCCGCACGATCGTCCTGGTTGAGCACAAGATGGAGCAAGTGGCGCAGTTTTCCGACCGCGTGATCGTCATGGAGTCCGGCCGGATCATTCTCAACGGCACACCGGCCGAAGTGTTCTCAGACCCCCGCTGCGCCAAAGCCGGCGTGCGAATGCCGGAGTCGATGTATCTGCGCCAGGCGCTGGTCAGCCGGGGCATCGAACTGCCGGTGCACCCGCTGAGCGTCCGCGAGTTGATCGATGACATAGCGGCCACCACCGGCCGAACACCGCGAGATCCGGCGACCACCGCGCCGGATGAAACGCCTGGTCGTTTCTCGTCCGATGATTCTTCGTCACCCACCGCGCTGGTCGACGTGCGCGAGGTCGGGTTCAGCTACCCCAACGGCGTCCAGGCCTTGACAGACGTGTCGCTGAGCCTGGACGCGGGGGAGTCCTTGGCGATCATCGGCCAGAATGGCGCCGGCAAGACCACCCTTGCCAAGCTGGTCAATGGCTTGCTGAAACCGACTTCCGGGGACGTGCTGCTCGGCGGGGAGGCAACGAAGAAGTGGACGGCCGCCCGCACCGCCCGGCGTGTCGGTTACGTCTTCCAGAACCCCGATGACCAGATCTTCAACAAGTCGGTGCGAGCCGAGGTCGACTATGCCCTGAGCCGGCTGAAGGTCGCAAATGAGGAGGCCACGCGGCGCGTCGACGACGCCCTCGAGTTGACGGGGCTGGCCAAGCAGGCCGACACGAACCCCTATGACCTGCCGCTCAGCGTGCGCAAGTTTGTCACCATTGCCTCCGTGGTGGCGCTGGACACGGATGTCGTCCTGCTCGACGAGCCGACGGCCGGCCAGGACCTGATTGGTCTCAACCGGTTGATCGCCATTCTGCGCGAACTGCGTAGCCGCAACAAGGCCGTGATCACCATCACGCACGACATGGAATTTGTTTCCCAGAACTTTGCCCGCACCATCGTCATGGCGGGCGGCCAGGTGCTGGACGACGGGCCGACCGACCGCGTCTTCTATGATCGTGACGCGCTCAAGAAGGCAATGGTCAGCGCGCCGGCCTTCGTGCAGATTGCCCGGCGCTTTGCCGGCGATTCGGTGGGCTTGAGCATGGATGCGCTGGTGCGAGCCCTCAAGGGCTAGTGTGCTGTATCAGAATTAGCTTCACAGTGGGATCCAATGGCAAGCTAATTATGTGACAGTACACTAGGACTCGCCGAGTGGCGACGGCACGTCGGGGTCGCCGCCCAAGCGCTTGGGACCGTCACCGTCCCCCTTGTCGAGGGTGCGCAGGAAGTCTTCCAGTTCGGCACCGATCTCGTCGGCTGTCGGCAGGTCTTCCGGGCGGATCGGCAGCCCGCGGTCTTGCAGCAAAGCGTCGTAGTGTTGCTCCATGGCGGTGATCGCGGCCAGCAGTTCGGTGCTCTCGCTGATCTGCGCGTCAATCTGGCCGTGCGTCATCTGCGACAGGTTGGGCAGTTCGCCGTCCGGGATTTCCAGGCCGGTGACCTCCGTCAAGTCCTTCAGCAGGGCTTGGGCGGCGTCCGGGTAATCGATGGTCGTCAGGTAGTGCGGCACGTGAGCCGACAAGCCGATGACGGCATGGTTTTTCTCGCCCAACCGAATCGTCAGCAGCGTGTCAAACGATGCGCTCATCTCGAATGACGCCGGCAGTCCGGACCGCACTGGCACGAGGGCGGGGTCGGAGGCGAACTTGGTGACCAGCACCGGACGGGTGTGCGGCGTGGCGGCCGGGAAAGCGTGTATCAGCACCGTCTGGCGCACGTCAAACTCGTGGATGACATGCTCGAGCGCGGCCGCCATGCGCTCCCACTGCAATGCCGGCTCCGGGCCTGTCAAGAGCAGGAAGCTGCGGGCCTGTTGATCGCTCACCTGGTGCAGCACGATTTCGGGCGCCTGGAAGTCGGCGAAGTGGTCATGGTCGAAGGTCACATGGGGCCGGTGCCCGGCGTAGTCGTACACCTGGTCGGCGTCGAAACGCCCCAGCTTGTGGTTGGGCAAGGTGTTGAGGATGTGGTCATCGATCAGGCGTTGCGCGTGCCCAGCGTCCAAGTAGCTACCGAGCGTCACGACCAGCGTGTCGGCATGCACCGTCCGCTGGTCGATGGGGCTCTCGTAGTTGAAGAGCTGCACCGGGTCGAGCAATTTTTGGCCTTTCTATGTCAACTGTTATGCCACTTGGGTAACGTCTGATTCAACCATAACATTCCGCGCCAAGGGTGTCTTGGTGGCGTTGACCGGTGTGCGTACGGAATCATGATTGGCCCAACTAAACTTGGTCCCATGACTGAGGAGATGACCGCTGGCGATTTTGTGGCAGACGTCGTGCGGGCCGACATTGCCGCTGGCCAGGCCCGTGTGCAAACCCGGTTCCCACCTGAACCGAACGGCTACCTTCACATCGGGCATGCCAAAGCCATCACGGCCGACTTCGGCATCGCCGAGCAGTTCGACGGGGTTTGTAACCTGCGCTTCGACGACACCAACCCCGACACTGAGGACGTTGAATACGTCGACTCGATCATCGACGACATCGCCTGGCTGGGGTTCAAGCCGCACACGGTGGTTTATGCCTCCGACTATTTCCAGCAGCTCTACGATTGGGCCGAGGATCTGATCAAACGGGGTTTGGCGTACGTCGACGACCAGGATGCCGAAACGATCTCGGCGCAGCGCGGCGGGTTTGGACGTCCGGGCATCGAGAGCCCTTGGCGCAACCGCGGCGCTGACGAGAGTCTTGACCTTTTCCGCCGCATGGCGGCGGGTGAGTTCGAGGACGGTTCCAGGGTGCTTCGGGCCAAGATCGATATGCAGTCCGACAACATGCAGCTTCGTGACCCCGTCATGTACCGCATCCGTCGCACGCCCCACCATCGCACTGGCGACAAGTGGTGCGTCTACCCGTTGTATGACTGGGCACACGGGCAATCCGATGCCGTGGAGGGCGTGACGCACTCAATGTGCACGCTCGAGTTCGTCAGCCACCGGCCACTTTATGACTGGTTCCTCGATCACCTTGATCTGCCGTTCGACAAGCCCAAACAGCTTGAGTTTGCCCGTCTTGAACTGACCCAGACGATCACCAGCAAGCGCAAGCTGCGCCAGTTGATCGAAGAGGGGATCGTCGACGGGTGGGACGACCCGCGCATGCCGACCCTGGTGGGGCTGCGGCGGCGCGGCTACCCGCCGGCCGCGATCAGGGACTTCTGCACAAACATCGGCGTCAGCAAGACGAACGCCCGTCACCGGATCGAGGAGCTGGAATCGTTCGTCCGGGCAGAGCTCAACCGCACCGCGCTGCGTCGCATGGCGGTGCTGCGCCCGCTGCGCCTGGTCATCGACAACTGGCCGAAAGATGCGGCGGGGCAGCCCGTCGTAGAGCACTTTGAGGTGATCAACAACCCGGAGAACCCGGCCGACGGCACCCGTCTGGTGGCCTTCTCGGGCGACCTGTGGATAGAGCAGGACGATTTCGCCATCGACCCGCCACCGAAGTACTTCCGTTTGACGATCGGTCGCGAGGTGCGTCTGCGCGGCGCCTATCTGGTGACGGCCACGTCCGTGGTGGTGGACGACGCGGGCGATCCCATCGAGGTGCATGCCACCTATGACCCGGCGACACGCGGCGGCGACGCCCCCGATGGTCGAAAGGTCAAGTCGACCATGCACTGGGTGTCGCGTGCCCATGCGGTCGAAGCCGAGGTACGTCTCTACGACCGGCTTTTCGACCTGGATGTGCCGGGGGAGCGAACCGGTGACCCAATCGATGACCTCAGCCCGGAATCAAGACAGGTTCTAACTGGTTGTAAGTGTGAAGCTGCGCTGGGTGACGCGACTCTGCCGAGTCAAGTGGTGCAGTTTGAACGGTTAGGCTATTTTGCGAAGGACCCAAAGATCCCAATGTTGTTCCATCGAACAGTCGGATTGCGCGACGAGTGGGCAAATATTCAGAAACGTGTCAGCTAGATGAATCAAGTATCCACTCAGGCGGTCAACCCGCTGCGCGATCCCGCCGACCGTCGCTTGCCGCGCATCGCCAACCCCTGCGGTTTGGTGCTCTTCGGTGTTACCGGCGATCTTGCCCGCGGCAAGCTGCTGCCCGCACTGTATGACCTGGCCAACCAAGGCCTGCTACCCGTCGGCTTCGCGCTGATCGGCTTCGCCCGGCGCGACTGGACCGTCGATCAGTTCTCTGATTTCGTCGAAAAGTCTGTGCGGGCGCGCTGCCGCACGCCCTTCCGCGAGACGTCCTGGCGACAGTTCAGTTCGGGCTTCCGCTTCGTCCAGGGTGAGTTCTCGGACGCCGAGGCGTTTGGCCGCCTGGCCGAGACGCTGCGCGACGTCGACGAAACCCAGGGCACGGGCGGCAACCACGCCTTCTATTTGTCGGTGCCGCCGTCGGCTTCGCCGGTGGTGTGCGAGCAGCTTGCGGCATCGCATTTGGCCACGCCGCCGGAGGGCTCGTGGCGTCGGGTTGTCGTCGAGAAGCCGTTCGGCCACGATTTGGAGTCGGCCATCGCGTTGGAATCGGTGGTCGGGCAGGTTTTCCCGCAGGAGTCCATCTTCCGCATCGACCATTACCTGGGCAAAGAAACTGTTCAGAACCTGTTGGCCTTGCGTTTTGCCAACGAGATGTTCGAGCCGCTGTGGAACAGCCATCACATCGACCACGTACAGATCACGATGGCTGAGGACATCGGCATCGCCGGGCGGGCCGGCTATTACGACGGCATCGGGGCGGCCCGCGACGTCATCCAGAATCATCTGCTGCAGCTCATGGCCTTGACGGCGATGGACGAGCCGATCGCCTTCAACGCCAGCGACCTCAGCCGCGAAAAGGAGAAGCTTCTGTCCGCTGTTGTTCTGCCCCGCGAGTTGGGTCTGCACACGGCACGGGGCCAGTACGCGGCCGGCAACCAGGCGGGCCGTTCCGTCATCGGCTTCCATGACGAGGACGGCATTGCGCCAGACTCGGTGACGGAAACCTTTGCCGCGATCCGGCTGGACATCGACACCAGGCGTTGGGCCGGTACGCCGTTCTATTTGCGCACGGGTAAGCGGTTGGGGCGCCGGGTAACCGAGATCGCGATTGTGTTCAAGACGGTGCCGCATGTGCCGTTCGGGCCGGCGTCTGGCGTTCTGGCGCCGAACGCCCTGGTCGTACGGGTCCAGCCGGACGAGGGAGTGCGGCTGCGGTTCGGGGCGAAGGTGCCGGGCACGGCGATGGAAATCCGCGAAGTGTCGATGGATTTCGGCTACGGCAACTCCTTCACCCAGGCCTCGCCTGAGGCGTACGAGAGGCTGCTGCTGGACGTCTTCCTGGGCGATCCGCCGCTGTTCCCGCGCCGTCCGGAAGTGGAGTTGTCGTGGAAGATCCTCGATCCGGTCGAGGAATACTGGGCCTCGCACGAGGCTCCGGAACCGTACGCGCCCGGGTCGTGGGGACCCGCCGGGGCCGATCAGATGATGGCCCGCGACGGCCGGACTTGGAGGCGTCCATGATCATTCCGCTGTTCGACGCGACCATCAACGAGGTGGCCGACAAGCTGTTGTCGATCCGTTTGGAGGGCGGCGTCATCGCCCTCAGTCGGGTGCTGACGTTGCTGGTGCCGGTGGGCGCCGCGTCGGCCGAAGAGGCTATCGAGGCGGCCAACCAGTCGTCGATGGAGCATCCGTGCCGCTTGATCGTGCTGATCGAAGGTGACCCGACTGGCAAGTCGGCCCTGGATGCCGAGATTCGCGTCGGGGGTGATGCCGGGGCGAGCGAGGTCGTCGTGCTGCGGCTGCGCGGCCAGATGATCGACCACCAGGACAGCCTGGTGGTGCCGCTGCTGCTGCCGGATGTGCCCGTCGTGACGTGGTGGCCTGACAGGGTGCCCGACGTGCCAGCGGACACGCCACTGGGTGCCGTGGCGGAGCGCCGCGTCACGGACTCCCGCATGGCGGAGGGCTCGCTGGCGGAGCGTTTGACGCGGCTGAGCCAGGGTTATCGCCCCGGCGACACCGATCTGGCCTGGACGTCGTTGACCTGGTGGCGGGCACACCTGGCGTCATTGTTGGATCAGCCGCCTTTCGAGCCTGTGACCCGAGTTGTTGTGGTGGGACGGGTTGAGCACCCCACGCCGGTTCTGTTGGCCACATGGCTGGGCTGGAAGCTTCATTGCCAAGCAGATGTGGAAACCGTTGAGAGCACTGCGACCCTTCAACGGGTGGAACTTCATCGGTCATCGGGCGTCATCTCGCTTGATCGTCCGCAAGGCACGTCAACGACCACCCTGACCATGCCGTCAGGGCAGGTCAGGCGCTTCCAGTTGCCGCCGCCCAGCCTGTCTGACAGCCTGAGCGAGGAACTGCGACGGTTGGACGCCGACACGCTCTATGGCGAGGTCATCAAGCGAAGCCTGGCGTGGCTGCAACGCGGCGATCACCTCACAGAAACCACACAGGTTGAGGGCTGACCGTGGTGCCCGAAGATGTCCCCGACGCACGGGTTTTGGTTTACGACGACGTGTCGGCGACGGCCGCTGCGATCGCTGATCGGCTTGTCAACCGACTTATCGAGCGCAACTGGGAGACGCACATCGCCGTGACCGGTGGGGGACTGGGCTCGGCGATCTGGCCCCACGTGGCGGCACACCCCAAGGTGGGTGACGTGGCGTGGAGTGGCGTCCATGTTTGGTTCAGCGACGAGCGCTTTGTGCCAGCCGGTGACCCCGACCGCAACGACAACGCGGTGATCGCGGTGGCGGGGGAGTTGGGGCTGCCGCAGGCGAATATCCATAGCGTGCCGGGGCCGGACCTGCTGCCCACGCTCGAATCGGCGGCTTTGGCGTATGCGTCGAACTTGGCCCGTGGACGAGTGCCCGATCCTGGCGATGTGCCTGCGCCGGTGTTCTCGGTGTCGATCCTTGGTATTGGCCCGGACGGTCATGTGGCGTCACTTTTCCCAGGGCGCCCTGAGGTGGGCGTGGCGACCGGTGCGGTGTTGGCGGTCAGTAACTCACCCAAGCCGCCGCCCGATCGGGTGTCATTCACCAGGCCGGCGCTGATGCAGTGCGAAGAACTGTGGATGATCGCGGCCGGCGCCGAGAAGGCTCAGGCCGTCAGCCGGGCGCTGGCGGGCGACGAGGTTACACGCACCCCGGCGGCCGGTCTGCACGGGCGCGAGGCGACAGTCTGGTTGATCGACGCCGCAGCGTCAGGCCAAGTGCAAGGCAGCAACTCGGGCTAATTGTGCATTGAGTACACGAATATTCCTGCACTCAATACGATCAGATCCTGCTTCTCAACAGGCCTTCATTGCGCAGATCGCCAGCGACTTCGACAGCTACCCTTATGGGAGCATCACGAATGTGAAGTCAATCGATCCGTCCTCCGTTGTCAGCGGGTATGGCAGCGACGACACCCTTGAGCGGTACCTCGGCACGTTCGTGCAGGCCCTTGGACTTGGCCGCAACGATTATGCCGACCTGGCCATAACATTCGACATGAACGGTCAAACCTGGCTATTTGTCCCCAACGCCGGCCGTTACAACGGTCGATGGTATCTCCTTTCCCAGACCGGATTCCTAGCAGACCTCCTTGGCATGAACGGGTCCACTTTCCTGGTTCCGATGCCATGACCGGGTCCGTTCGTGATAGGAGAGCGCCGCAAACCTCCAACAAAACGTGGCAGGGAACCTTGTCGATTATCGCGTTCTGACATAATGTCGATTATCGGACAATGTTCATTCAGGCAGCACCGGCTGTGTGACCGCTAGACTCTTGGCATGAGCATGATCAAGAAAATCGCCTTCGCGCTGACGATCGCTGTCGCGGCCTTGACAGTTGTCGGCTGTGGAACCTCTGGCAGCACAACCACTGGTAGCACAACTGGCACCACTGGCAGTCAGACGGACACCAGCGGCGCCACCATCATTGACGTCCGCACCGCCGCCGAATTCGCCGCCGGACACCTTCAAGGTGCAGTCAACATTGACGTCCAGTCGGCCGACTTCGGCACCACGATTGCGAACCTGCCCAAGGACGGGACCTACATCGTCTATTGCCAATCTGGCGTGCGCGCCGGCAACGCGCAGAGTCAGATGAAGGCTGCCGGGTTCACCGATGTCACCAATGCTGGCGGCATCGCGGCCGCGGCCAAGTCCACCGGTTTGCCAATCGTAACGTCCTAGACCATGCCGGTGACGCTTTCCGACCGGGACTTCGACCACGCCGTCAACGACGCCATCGATCAGGTGCCCGACAACTTCATCGAACTGCTGGACAACGTCGTCATCCTGGTTGAGGACGACCCACCAGACGACGAGCCAGACCTGTTGGGCGTCTATGATGGCGTCCCGCTGACGGAACGCGGCGACAACTACGGTTTCGTGGCCCCCGACCGCATCATCTTGTACCGCAATCCGCTTCGGGATATGTGCGACACAACTGATGAGTTGGTCGAAGAGATCGCCGTCACCGTTGTGCACGAGATCGCCCACTTCTTCGGCATCGACGACGACGAGTTGGACGAAATGGGTTGGGCCTGACCGCTCGTCGGCTAGTCTTGTCAGATGAGTTTCCCCCTGGCCACCCGCACCCTGGACAACGGTGTTCAGGTGACGGTCAGCCGTGACGAGTTCTCCCCTGGCTCAGCCCTCAACCTTTGGTACCGCGTTGGTTCGGCTGACGAGACGCCCGGCGCGTCCGGCTTCGCACATCTGTTCGAACACTTGATGTTCGCCGGTTCAGCCCACGTCCGTGGTGATCACACCGAAATTCTTGAGGCCCTGGGCGGGGTCAGCAATGCCACCACCACCGCCGATCGGACCAACTATTTCGAGACCGTCCCGCCCGGCGCACTGCCGCTGGCCCTGTGGCTGGAGGCGGACCGGCTGTCGTCCCTGCGGGTGTCCGGCGCGGCGTTGCGCACGCAGCGGGCCGTCGTCTTTGAAGAGAAACGCCAGCGCTACGACAACCAGCCCTATGGCGACCAACTCGAACTGCTGCTCGGCTTGGCATTCCCCCGCTCGCACCCTTACTCGATACCGACCATCGGCATCATGAGCGACCTTGACGCCGCCAGCTTGGGTGATGTGCAGGCCTTTCATTCCGCCTGGTACCGGCCGGACAATCTTCGCGTCGTGGTGGTTTCGCCGCAGCCTGACGATGAGGTGTTTCGCCTGGTGGAAAAGTACCTTGGCGATGTGCCGACGGCCGGTGGGGCGCCGCCGCAGCCAGCCCACCCCGATCCCCTGCCGGCCTTGACCGGTGTGCCGCGGCTGGCCGTCCAGCGGCCCGTCCCCCGCTCGGTGCTGCATCTGTTGTGGCGAACTCCCCCCGTGACGCACCCGGACCGGCCCGCCGTGGCCGTCGCCCTGGACATTCTGGGTGCCGGGCAGGCCTGCCGGTTGCATCACGACCTGGTGCGGGACGCCGGCCTGGCCGAGGCTGTGGGCGCCGGCGATTTCGGGTTCACCCGCGGCACGTCCCTGTCGACACTGACGGTGCAGCCACAGGCGGTCGTCGAACTGGCCCAACTGGAGGACTCCGTCATCGACCACCTGGCCCAGTTGGCGGCGGACGGGCCGACGAACGCCGAGATCAGCCGGACGCGGGCGCAAATGGAGCGGGAATGGTTCGGCGGCTTGGCGGACGCTGGCGAGCGGGCCGACGCGATCAACGAAGATTGGGCCAACTGGGGTGATCCGGAGCATCTCAACCGACACCTGGACGCCTGGTTGTCGGTTACGGCTGACGACGTGGCGCGGGTGGCTTCGACCTGGCTGAACCCGGGCGCCCGGGCCGTCCTCGAGTACGAGGGGGTGCAGTGATGGCGCGCAAACCACAGGTTCACCCCGCCCAGCCGTGGCGTTTCCCGCCGGTTGACGAGTGGGCCCTGCCCAACGGACTGCCGGTCAGCCAGGTCAACCTGCCCGGCCAACGCGTTGTCACCATGACGCTGCTGTTTGACGTTCCACTGACGGCCGAGCCGCGCCAGATTGAAGGTGTGGCAGCTTTGGCGATGCAGGCCTGTGACGAGGGCACACTCCCCCACCCCGGCGCCGGTCTTATCGACGCGCTGGAGGGCTGCGGGGCCGTCACCCAAGACGCCGGTGCGGGAATGGACGGCTCCACGATCACCATTGAGGCCCCGGCCAGCCGTCTTGAGCAGGCATTGCCTCTGCTGGCCGAGATGGTTGCCGAGCCGGCCTACGACGAGGCTGACGTTGGTCGTCTCGTCGAATCACGCCTGTTGGCAATCGCCACCGGCCTGGTGTCGCCGCCCGTCCGGGCGTCAAAGGCGCTGCGGGCAGGACTGATGCCGAACCACCGGCTCGGGCGTCTCTTCGCCGGTGATTCTGACACCGTAGCCGCGATCACCCGTGACGATGTGGCTGCCTGGCACGATCGCGTCGCCCACCCTGCCCGGGCCCGTCTCGTGCTGGCCGGCGAGCTCCCGGAGAACGTGACATCCCTGGTGGATGGGGCATTCGGCAGTTGGAACCCGGACCGACTAGCCCTGCCAGAGGCCGAATCATGGCCCGCGCCGGCGACGGGGAGAGTCGTCGTCGTCGACCACCCGGACGCGGCGCAGGTGTCGCTTCGCATCGGCACCATCACCCCCGGCCGTCGGAGCCCGGACTGGCCCGCTCTTCAGGTCGCGAATGCCGCCGTGGGTGCCATGTTCGGTTCGCGACTCAACCGGGTCCTGCGCGAGGAGCGCGGGTTGACGTACGGGGCCGGCAGCGGCCTGACCTCCATGCGCCAGGCGGCCTTTTTCACGATGCAAGCCGAGTGCCGGCAAGACGTCGCCGCCGAGGCGACGGCCCTGGCGCTGCGCCTGCTTGACCTCGACGCGTCGCCGGTCACCGAGGACGAGGCTCGCGACGCCATCGCGTACATCACCGGCGCCACTCCCCTACACCTGGCCACCGCCGATGCCATCGCGGCGCAAACCACCAGCTTTGCGTTGTGCGGCGTACCCCCCACCTGGTTCGACGAATACACCGCCGCTGTGCGACAAGTGACGCCAGAGGGCGCCACCGACGCTTTCACCCGTCACATCCAGCCAGCCAATCTGGTGGTGGCACTGTGCGGGCCGGCCGCGACGCTGGTGCCAGACCTGGCGCGGCACGGCATCAGCACCGTCGTCCACACCGCTTGACCACCCCGGCGGCTCCGCCGTCACCCCTCCCAAGGAGGGGAATTATGGTGCGGCAAACGTCTATGCTTGTCCCGTGAGCGATGAACCACTTGTGATCGTTAAGGATATGTGTGCCGCCTACGGCAAGACCGAGGTGCTGCACAATATCGACATGGAGCTGCCGCCCGGGCGCATCACCGGGCTGGTCGGACCGTCCGGGCACGGCAAAACGACGTTGGTCAGCGTCATTGTCGGTGCGCTGCGGGCCAAGTCCGGCACCGTCACCGTGCTGGGCGAATCGGCGCCGCCTCGCCGCGTCAAATCCTCGATCGGTTTCATGCCGCAAGCGGAGGCTCTTTACGCTGATCTGACGGGCGACGAAAACTTGCGCTTCTTTGGCGCCCTTTACGGCATGACGGCCGCACAGATGGCCGAACGCATACCCGTGGTGCTGAAGCAGGTGTCGCTGCCGCAGCAGGGCGGCAAGGTCGTCGCCGAATATTCGGGTGGCATGCAGCGCCGCCTCAGCCTGGCCGTGGCCCTTCTGCACGAACCTCGGCTGCTGGTGCTGGACGAGCCGACCGTCGGCCTCGATCCCGCCCATCGGGTGGCCCTGTGGGCAACGTTTAGGCAGCTCGCGGACGGCGGCGCCACTTTCCTGGTCACCACGCACGTCATGGACGAGGCGGCCAACTGCGACACCGTCCTGCTGATTCATGACGGGCGGGTGCTGGCAGCCGGCTCGCCGGACGAGCTCGTGAGCGTCTCTGGGACAGCCAACCTAGAGGGTGCTTTCTTGCAGTTCGAAGCCTCGCAGAACCACACCGAGGAGGACGGCAATGCATAACGCGACAGCGCTGGCCAAGCGCATCCTGCAGCAGTTCCGCCACGACCCCCGCACCATCGTGATGCTGGTTGTGGCACCCGTTTTCATCATGTGGCTGCTGTCAATCATCCTGGGGGCGCCCGGCTACAAGCCGACGATAGCGGTCGTTGGTCTGCCCGACCAGATGGTGACGGCGCTGGAAACCAATGCCACTGTGGTGCAGGTCGGCACCGGCGCGAGCGTCGACCCCGCCGGGGTGCTGTCCGATCGCAGCATCGACGCGTTGGTAGCGATGGATGGCGCAGACCTGCAGATCACCGTTGAGGGTAGCAACGCCACGCACAACCGGGCCTCGGTGTCGGCCGTCCAGCAAGCTGTGGCTACCCTGTCGCAGACGGCGCAACCGGACACCCAGCAGGGCCCGCCGCAGGCCAAACTGGACATCAGCTTCCTGCATGGCTCGTCCGAGTGGAGCAGTTTTGACTTCTTCGGGCCGATATTCATCGGCGTCTTCGTCTTCATGTTCGTGTTCATCACGTCGGGCATGTCGCTGGTCACCGAGCGCACCGGCGGCACCATGGAGCGCCTGCTCGTCAGCCCCATCAAAGCCTGGCAACTCGTGGCCGGCTACTGCATCGGCTTCGGCGTCGCGGCGGTCATCCAGTCGGTGTTGGTGCTGGCGGCCAGCATCTGGCTGCTCAAGTTCCCGAACGAGGGGCAAACCTGGCTGGTGGTAGTCATCACATTCTCGATGGCGCTGGTCTCGATGGCCTTGGGCTTGTTGGTGTCGGCCCTTGCCAGGACCGCATTCCAGGTGATCCAGCTGATGATTTTGTTGCTGGTGCCGCAAATCCTGGTCTCGGGCATCTTCGACCTATCGACGGCGCCCCGCTGGATGCAGATCCTGTCGCAATGCTTCCCCATCACCCACGGAGCCAACGCCATGCGCGGCGTGATGCTGCGAGGCGACGGCTTTGGCGGTATCGCTTTGGACCTCGGCATAGTCTGGGCATTCTTCATCGTCCTGTTCGGACTGGCGACGTTGAGCTTTGCCCGCCGTCAAACGCGCTAGTCGGCCGAGAGACGAACGCCCTCGCGGACCAGCAGACGCGCCTTCAACTCCAGGCCGTAGAGGTATCCGCCCAAATCGCCGTCGGCCCGCACGACCCGGTGGCAGGGCACGAACAGCGCGGTTGGGTTGCGGGCACAGGCCGTCGCGGCTGCTCGCGCAGCGGCCGCATTGCCGGCCCGCAGCGCCAGTTCCGAATACGTGATGGTGTGGCCGCGCGGGATACTGCGCAATTGCCGGCGGCAGTCAGCGTGGAACGACTCTTCGGGGTACGCCACAGGTACGGCCAGCATTGGCCCGAAATACCCGGCATAGTAGGCGTCAAGCCCAATCATCGCCTGGCGCATTGCGTGCCCAGTTTGGTCGCTGACCAGCTTCTGGGGACGGTGCGTCGCGTCGATCAGCTTGACGAGTTGGCTGGCATCCGAAGTCCAGCCAGAAGCCAGCACCAAGTCGTCCGCCACGATCGTAAACGGACCATCGGGCGTCCCAACGGTGTTGACTGCTGCGGTGCGCATATTTCCCTCCGTCTATGGGGGACGTAAAAACTTATGTGAATAATACTAGGCTACGTTGTATGTCCACTAATGTCCGTCCACCCACTGTAGCGGGCATGTTCTACCCCGCCCACGCAGCCGAACTGGCGGGGATGGTTGACCAGTTCCTGGCTGACGTGCCGGGCAACGATACTCCCCCGCCGCCCGCCATCCAAGTTCCGCACGCCGGGTATGTCTATTCTGGCTCGACGGCGGCCCTCGGCTTTGCCAGTTGGCGAGGCGCGCCCATCGAACACGTCGTCATCGTCGGCCCCACGCACCGCGTCGGCGTCCGGGCGCTGGCCCTGCCCGATGCCGACGCCATGAGCACGCCTTTGGGCGACGTGCCGATCTGGCAGGCGGGGGTCGACGTGGTCGCCCGGTCGCCCCACGTGGTGGCCAGCGCCGCCGTCCACGCCCAGGAGCACTCGCTGGAGGTCCAGCTGCCCTTCCTGCAGCGGCTGCTGCCGCAGGCCGACGTCCTCCCGCTGGCGGCCGGCTGGGTGACACCCGAGCAGGCCGCCGAGGTGCTCGAACCACTTTGGGGAACCGCCGGAATGGGTATCGTCATCAGCTCCGACCTATCGCACTACCACCCGTACGACGAAGCCCGCGCCATCGACGCGGCGACCATCGCCGATGTCCTGGCGCTGCGCCCGGTTGACCACGACCAGGCCTGCGGGGCCACCGGCCTGGACGCCATGATGCTGCTTGCCGCTAGTCACGGCTTGACGCCCCGATTGTTGGGTGCCTGCAACTCCGGCGATACCGCCGGCGACAAGCGCCAAGTCGTCGGGTATTGCTCTTTCGCATTTGACGAGGTGATCGCATGACTGGTTTTCCTGACAACGCTGGCGCGGTCTTGACGGGCCTGGCCCGGGTGTCCATTGCCCAGGCCTTGAAGCTGCCCTTCGAGGTGCCCGCAAGCGCAGGCGATGCCTGGCTGGATGAACCCGGCGCGTCCTTCGTCACCCTGACGCAAGACGGCCAGTTGCGCGGCTGCATCGGCTCGCTGGTGGCACACCGCCCACTGCGGGACGACGTCACCAGCAACGCGCGGGCGGCCGCCTTCGACGACCCCCGCTTCATGCCGCTGGGTGTGGGCGAGCTTGCCCGCACGCGCATTGAGGTGTCCGTGCTGTCTGTGCCGGTGCCGATGCAATTCGCCTCCCGCCAGGACGCGCTTGCCCAATTGCGTCCGGGCATCGACGGCGTCATCCTTGGCGCGGGACGGCGTCGGGCGACCTTCTTGCCGCAGGTGTGGGACGAACTGCCGCAGCCCGACCTGTTCATCGCTCACCTCTTCCGCAAGGCCGGCCTTCCGCCCAACTACTGGGGTGACGACGTCACAATCAGCCGCTACACCGTCACCGCCTTCCTTGAGGATGCGCCGTGACGCTCGCACCCGGCCAGCCGGCGAGGTACTGGCACCTGGGTGACGACGGCCGCGCCCAGTGCGACCTGTGCCCGCGCCACTGCGCGCTGCGCGACGGCCAAGCCGGGTTCTGTTTCGTCCGCCGCAATGTCGGTGGCCGGCTGGTTCTGACGACCTACGGGCGCTCGTCCGGACTGGCCATCGACCCGATCGAGAAGAAACCGCTATACCACGTGACGCCCGGTGCGCAGGTGCTGAGCTTCGGGACGGCCGGTTGCAGCCTGGGTTGCCGGTTTTGCCAGAACTGGGAGATCTCGACCGCCAACCAGTTGGACGTTTTGGCCACCCAGGCGTCGCCGGAAGGCATTGCCACCACGGCCGCCCGCCAGGGCTGCCAGGGCGTGGCCTTCACCTACAACGACCCGACCATCTTCGCCGAGTACGCGATCGACACGGCTTTGGCCGTCCGCGAACTTGGGATGGTCAACGTCGCCGTGACAGCCGGTTACATCGAGCCCACGCCTCGCGCCGACTTCTTCGAGTTCATGGACGCCGCCAACGTCGACCTGAAATCCATCCGACCCGACTTCTACCGCCGCATCGTGGGCGGTCACCTCGAACCAGTTCAGGACACCCTGGCGTACCTGGTTCACGAGACCGACGTTTGGGTCGAGGTGACAAACCTGGTGATCCCCGGGCTGAACGACTCTCCGGCCGAACTGCATGAGCTGGCCGCCTGGGTGGCCTCCGAGCTCGGCCCGGACGTCCCCCTGCACCTGAGCGCCTTCCACCCCGCCCATCGAATGATGGACACACCCCGCACTCCAGCCGCGACACTGCGGTCCGCCCGCCAAATCGCCCTTGGCGAGGGTCTACATTTCGTCTACACGGGCAACGTCGCCGACGACGAAGGCTCAACCACCTGGTGCCCCCAGTGCGGCACGCCTTTGATCGTTCGCACCGGCTACACCGTCACCAAAGACGCGCTCAAGGACGGTCACTGCCCTGCCTGCGGACGGGCCATCCCCGGCCGCTTCAACGCCAGTTCCTGACCACCCCGTCGGCTCCGCCGCCACCCCTGCCAAGGAGGGGAATTTCACCGGCTAGATGTAAATCAGGTCGCTGGTTTCGTGGTGCACGAGGCGGCGGGCGTGATCGTGGCGCTCTTGCCAGGCGTTGATGGCCTTGGCGATTTCCGCCACCACGGTCGGGATGAGCGACAAGCCGATCACCACCAGCCAGTACTGCCAGCTGATCGCCACCACTCCAAAGATTGCACCGAACGGCGGAACCAGCGCCATCACGGCAAACAGCGCCACCATCGCCCAGGCGGCCCAGAACAACGGCCAGTTGGTGCTGACGGGGTGACGGAAAACCGACCGTCGGCTTCGCACCGTGAAGATACGCAAGATGCTGGTGAAACCGACAACTAGGAACGCCATCGTCTGCCCGGTCAACACCGGCCAGGCGGACTCCTCGGCGCCTCCGAATGGCGCGAAGGCACCGATGTAGTACGCCGCCAGGCCGACCACCGAGAAGGCGATGGTGTCTTGGATCAGGCTGCGCAGCACCCCGTCGCCGAAGAACGTCTCCGCCCGTCCGATCGGCCGCCGGGCCATTATTTGCTCGTCGCTTGGCTCCCGGGCCAGCCTCAGGCCGGGCACGCCATCGCCGACCACGTTGATCAGCAGCAGCATGATGGGCGTCAGCGGCTTGCCCCAGCCCATGATGGTGGCCGCCAGCATGATGACAATCTCCGACAGGTTGGCCGCCAGCAGGAAGTCGATGGTCTTGCGGATGTTGGAGAAAACGGTGCGTCCCTCGCGGATGGCCGCGACGATTGTCGAGAAGTTGTCGTCCGTCAAGACGATGTCGGCGGCACTCTTCGCCACCTCGGTACCGGCGATGCCCATAGCCACGCCCACATCGGCCGCCTTCAAAGCCGGCGCGTCGTTGACGCCATCGCCCGTCATCGAGACAACCTCGCCGTGTTCCTGCCAGGCCTCGACGATCCGTATCTTGTCTTCGGGCGAGACCCGGGCGTAGACGGCGTTGTCCATCACGGTGGCGATCAGGTCGTGATCGCTCATGGCGGCCAGGTCCTGACCGGTGACGACCACCCCGTCCTCACCCATCAGGCCTAGCTGACGGGCGATTGCTCCGGCGGTGGCGGCATGGTCACCGGTTATCATGACGGTTCGCACACCGGCTCGCCGGGCAATCGCGATCGACTCCTTGGCCTCCGGCCGGGGCGGGTCGATCAGGCCGATGATGCCGACGAATTCCAGGTCGCGCTCCAGCTTCGTCAAGTCGTCCGGCAGTTTCGCCACCACCTTCGACCCCAGGGCGATGACCCGCAGCGCGTCGTGCCCGAAATCGTCGTGGATCTGCTGGCGCAGCCGCGTCGTCGCCGCGTCAGCCCGCTTGAAGGGCAACCGGTCAAAGGCCCCCTTTGTCAGCACCAGGTAGCCGCCGTCGGGGCGCGAATGCACCGTGGTCATCATCTTGCGGGCGGACGAAAACGCCACCTCGCCGACGCGGGGATTGCTGGCCGCCAGCCTGACCGGGTCACCGTCCAGGCCGAGCAGCAAGCGCATGATGGCCGTCTCCGTGGCGTCCCCGACGATGCGGGCCTTGCCGTCATCAGCCGTCTCCACCGAGGCGTTGCTGGCGAGCACCAGGTACTTGACCAGCCCCCATTGGTCGCGCGTCAACTGGTCGTCGACGAAGGCCGGCTCGCCGCCCGGAACCCACAGGCGCTGGATGGCCATGCGGTTCTGCGTCAAGGTGCCCGTCTTGTCGGAACAGATCACCGAGCAGTTGCCCAGCGTCTCCACAGCCGGCAGCTTGCGAACCAAAGCGTGTCGTGCGACCATTTGGCGCACGCCATTGGTCAGCGACAACGTGGCGATCAGCTGCAGCGTCTCGGGGACGGACGCCACGGCCAGCGACACGGCCGCCAGTGCCATCACCCAGAAATCGTCGCCCTGGCGCAGGCCGATCACGAGGAACACCGCCGCCGACACTATCGCCACCACGGACATGGTCTGGCTGACGCGGTTGAGCCGCTTCTGCAGTGGTGTTTGCAGCTTTTGGACATCGTTCAAGTAGCCGGCGATCTTGCCCATCTGCGTGTTCATGCCGGTCGCCACAACCACCGCTTGGGCGTTGCCGGCGGTCACCAGGCAGCCGGAAAAGACCATGTTGGTCTGATCGCCGATGCCGGCGGCCTTGTCCAGGGTGGCGCTGGCGTCCTTTTCGGACGCCTCTGACTCCCCCGTCAGGGACGACTCGTCAACCGCCAGATCAGTCGATTCGACGAGACGGGCGTCCGCCGCCACCAGATCGCCCGTCTTGAGCAGCAGGATGTCGCCCGGCACAACGTCGGCGGTTGCGACCTCCAGTCGCGAACCGTCTCTCAGCACCACACAGGTTGGGCTGTTTAGGCTTTGCAGTGCGGCCAGCGCCTTCTCGGCGCCCCGCTCTTGCGAGACGGCCAGGGCGACGTTCATGACGACGATGACACCGATGACGATCGGTTCGATGTAGCCGTGGCCCTCGCGAATCGCCAACGCCAGCGACAGCCCAAAAGCGATGAGCAAGATGACGTTGGCCACATCGCGGAACTGATGGACCACCATCAGGGCCAGCGAGTCGGCTTTCTTCACCGTGTAACGGTTTGCGCCGTACTCGCCGCGCCGACGAACTACCTCGTCTTCACCCAGGCCGGCAGATGAGTCGACGGACAGCATCTCCAGTGCGGTGACGGCCGATTTGTCGTGCCAGGTATCCATGTCTGCTCCTTAGCCCAGGTCTTGCACCGCCTCCGCCACCTTCTGCTGGGCAATCGCGATTTGCGCCTGGTAGGTGGCCAGATCGCCATTCTTGAGCGCCGCATCGGCGGCGTCGAAGGCCGTCTGAGCGTCCGCCAGGGCCTGCTGCGCGGCTGCCGCTCCCCCACCGGTCGGGGGGGTTGTGGTGGGGGGCTGTGCCGGATTGGTATCCGGCGGAGTGGTGGTATCGGGCGGAGTGGTCGTATCGGGCGGCAGATTTGTCGTGGGATTCTCGCCCGTGTCAGCCCCGGCGTCGCCCTGGAACACTGAATCCAGCGCTTGCTGCAAAGTGTCCCCGATGCCGATCTTGTCGCCGAAACGCACCGCCACGAAGCGCAGCAGCGGGTAGCTGGTGGCCTGGTTGCCGACCGTGTAGATGGGCATGACGTAGATCAGCCCACCGCCCAACGGCAACGTCAGTAGGTTGCCGAACACGGGGGACGCGTTCTGCCTGGTGTATGGCAGCAGCTTCTCGGTGACGCCCTGATCGGTCGAGATCGCGTTGAACGTCTGCGCCGGACCGGCGATCTGCTGGCTGTCGGAGAGCTTCAACACGCGCAACTGCCCGTAGTTGGAGCTGCGGGCATCGGCCACCACCGACAGGTAGGCACCCAGGTTGGCTCGCCCGTTGGGCACGTAGACGGCGGTTTGCGAAAACACCGGGGCGTCGTCGCCGGGCCACTTGATCGACAGGTAGTAGGCCGGTTCCTGCCCCTGCGAGGTGCGGGGATCGGACGGAATCTGCCACAAATCGGATTGCTGGTACCACGTGTTCGGATCGGTGATGTGATAGCGGGCCAGAATCGAACGCTGGACGTTGAACAGGTCCTCCGGGTAGCGCAGATGCGCCATCAGATCGGCCGAAATCGCCGACTTCGGCGAAATGATGCCGGGGTAAGCCTTCATCCACGTCTGCAGGATCGGGTCAGTGTCGTCCCACGCGTACAGGGTGACGGTGCCGTCATACGCATCGACGGTGGCCTTGACGGAGTTGCGCACGTAGTTGACCGTCACGGCGCCGTCCCCGGTGCCCAAGGTGCTGTCTTGCGAGTTCGGGTAGCGATCTGTTGACGTGTAGGCGTCAACAATCCACGTCAGGCGTCCATCAACAATCGCCGGGTACGGATCGGAGTCGATGGTCAGCCATGGGGCAATCTTTTGCACCCGCTCGGTCGGCGTGCGGTCATACAGGATTTTTGACTCGGGGTTGACGCGGTCGGACAGCAGGATGTTGATGTCACCATATTTCAGCGTGAACAAGAGACGGCGCCACAGGTCGCCCATCGGCACACCGCCCGTGCCGTCGTAGGTGTTGCGGGTTTCGGGCTGGCCGGTGCCACCACCCGGCGTGTCGAGTTCGACCGGGTCGGTGCCGGCGGGTGCGCCGACGATGGCGTAGGTGGTGCTGCGTTCCCCGAAGTAGATGCGGGATTGGGACTCACCGAGCGACCCAGTTGGGGGAATGTCGCCTTCCAGCCAAACCGGCTCGCCGGTCGCCTGGCGCTGATTGCCGTAGGCCGCCACCATGCCGAAACCGTGCGTGAAGACGGTGTGCACGTTGTTCCACGACTGATCGGGCATGCCCGACTGGTCGAGTTCACGTGCCGCCACGATCACGTCCGTGGTTTGGCCGTTCAGATCGTAGCGGTCGACGTCCAAGATGGACGGGAAGGAGTAATAACCGCGCACCTGCTGAAGCTGCTCAAAGGTCGGGGGGACGACATACGGGTCGATCAGGCGAATGCCCGGCAGCGCTTCGGCGTCAGACTTTAGCTGACCGGCCGATGTGGTCGTCTGGGCCGAGTAGTCGGTGATCTCGGTGTTCTCGATGTCATAGGCCGACCGCGTGGCCGAAATGTTGTTGGCGATGTACGGCGCTTGAACGATCGGCTCGTCCGGGGCGACAGAAATGCGCTGCACGATGGCCGGGTAGACGCCCGACACGACTATGGACGAGACGACCATCAAGATCAAAGACGTGATGGACAACAGCCAGCGCTGGATCTTGACGTTGACGACGAACACGGCGGCGCAGATGAAGGCGATAATCGCCACCACCAACCGCGCGATCAACCGCGCATGGGCCTCGGTGTACCCGATGCCAGTGAACAGTCCGTTGTTGCCGAAAACGTAGGCATAGCGATCGAGCAGGCAGATCCAGCCATAGTCGGCCACCGCCAAGGCGACGATCACGGAAAGGTGCATTCTGGCCTTGTTGTTGAAGGGGTTTGACACCTTGACCTCGGGCGTCACCACGCCGTCATGCTGAGTGGCCCTGACGCTGACCGGTGAGCCTTGGGCGGTCACCAGATAGTACAGGGCTTGGATCAGGCCCGTCAGTACCAGCACGGCCATCGTCGCACTGGCGATCATCTGCCACCACGGCAATGAATAGACGAAGAATGAGACGTCCTTGCCGAAGGTTGGGTCGACGGTGCCGAAGGGCGCCTGGTTGATCCAGCCCAAGGCCGTGTCGACGGCCGACCGCGCCACCCAGCCCGTGCCCACACCGATAACCACGGCCGGCAACGCGACGACCAGCCAGCGCGGGACGTGCACGCCCATGATCGGGATCTTGTTTGGCTCGCCGCGCACTCCGACCAGCAGGCTGGCCGCCACAACTGCCCCGCTGATGAGGCCGAACACGAGGAACAGCAAGACACCTGTGATCAGGCGCGTCCAGTAGACACGCGACGCCGCGACACTGTCGTACCAGAAAGCCTCAGTCAATATGTTGACGGCCAGCGATATCGCAATCACCAAGACGACCAGCGCCAGTAGCACCGGCAGTATCCAGCGCCGTGAACGGTGGTGCACGGTTTGGGTTTCAGCCATCACTCGACCTTTCTCAAGTCTGACAAGTTGGTATTGAGGTGCCGCCAGCCGCCAGGACGCGCAGACTGTCGGCTGCTTGCTGCAACGAACTGACGGCGACCACCGTCATCCCGGTTTCGAGGCTGACGGTGGCGCAACTGCTGGCCGGCAGCAGAAACACCGTTGCCCCAGCAGCCTGTGCGGCCTGAAGGCGCTGATTCGTGCCGGCGACGCCAGAGACAACACCGTTGGCGTCCACCATACCAGCGCCGGCGACCGTGAGATGGCCCAGGAGCGCCCCGGGCGTCAGCAGATCGTAGATGGCCAGGGCTAACATCAACCCTGAGCCGGCCGACACCGGTGCGTTGCTCACCACCACGGGGTCGAAGACGAATGAGTCAGTCATCGTCACACCCAGGGACGGCGTTTGTTGGTCCGACCCCGAGGCCTGCGCCACGACGTCGATCTGAGATTCCAGCGGCAGTCCGCCGCGGGTCACCGTCAGCTGGATCGTGTCGCCAATGGAGTGCGTGGCCACGGCCTGGTTGAACTCGGCCACGCTTGTCACTTTGGTCGCGAAAACCGCGGTGATAACGTCATCGGGCTCGAGAAGCCCCGCACTCGGGCCGGCCGTCGCCACCGACACCACTCGGGCCGCCCGGTTTGCCGGCAAGCCGGCCAGACGCAACGCGGCAGCCTCTGCGGACCGCTGCGGCTCCGCCGGCTGCTCGCCGATCACCACCTGTGAGATCGGCTGGCCGGCTGGGTAGCTGACCGCCTGCGGCAGCACCGCCCTGTCGGCCGAGTAAAAGGCCGACACCGCGTCGGCCAATCGCACAGATGGGGGCGACACTGTCACGCTCGCCACTTCAAGATGACCGGACACGGCGTAGGTTTCCGCTCCGGTGATCGACAGCCCGCCAGGAGCGTAGATGTCGGTGACCTCGCCCGCCGACCAGATCACGAACGGCACCTGCCATGACATCACAGTGAAGCCCAGGCCCACCGTGCACAAGGCCGCGACAGCCACCGTCCAACGCTGACCGTTGGACGATCGGGCCGTCTTGTTGCGCATACCTGCCAGACTACCGTGTTGACGACTTCTGCACCTGCCCTGGGGAACGTAGAGTTGAATAGAGGTCAAGGCACAGCAACGAAAAGAGGTTGGCAATGAGCAAGCCAGATGGAAAAGACATGGACGACGACGACGACAATCAGCCGGATTTTTCCGACCTGGCCGCACAGATGCGCCAGTTCATGGGCCCTGACGGCCGCCTTGACATGAACAAGCTGATGGGCGGCATGCGTGAAGCCCTGAGCCGGGTACCTGGTGGGTCCGATCCGTCCGGCCTGAACTGGAAAGCCACCGCCACCGCCATCAATCGCCTGGTGGGCGAGGCGGGCCCCGAGTTGACGTCGGCCCTGATGCCGGGCGATGTGGCGGACTCCTTCGGCCTGGCCAACCGGTGGCTTGACGAGGCGATGGCCTTTGACGGCGACACACTTCAACTGGAACTTTGGCCGCGCACCCGTTGGGTCGAACGCACAACCGACCAGTGGCGATCGATGAGTGCCCCGATTGTCGCATCGCTCGGCGACGCCCTGGTTGCCATGGCCACGGAAAACGCCTCGGAAATACCCGAGTTGGCCCCGCTGGCCGAACTCATGGCCCCCATGATGCGGACCACGGCTGGGGAGTTCTTTTCCACGAGGCTGGCCAAGACCATCGCTGACCTGGCCTGCAGTACGCTTTCCGGCACCGACGCGGCACTGCCTTTGGTGCCGGCCTCCACGGTGGCCCTTCTGCCGGGCAACATCGCCGCGTTCACGGCCGGGTTGTCGGCACCGCAGACGGACGTCACGGTCTACCTGTTGGCCCGCGAGTGCGCGCGGCAACGCCTGTTCGCGGCCACCCCCTGGCTCGGCCCGCAGATCATGGCGCTGATCGAGCATTACGCCCGTGAGCTGACCATTGACGCTTCCGTCCTTCGTGAGGGCTTCGACGTCGACGCCATGAACTCGATGACACCGGCCCGGCTGGCCGAAATCTCATCCCAGATCGAGGACAGGCTGTTCCGTCCTGCGGCCACCGAGGAGCAGAAGGCCATTCTGACCCGCCTGGAGACGCTGATTTGCCTGGTCGAAGGCTGGGTCGATCATGTGGTGGCACAGGCGGCTGGGGCGTGGCTCAAGACGGGACCTGCCCTGGCCGAGACGCTGATCAGGCGCCGGGCCGTCGGTGGGCCGGCCGAACGCGCCTTGACCAGCCTCCTTGGCATAACGCTCAGTTCGCGCCGCGTGCGGGATGCGGCCAATCTGTGGGCCGCCGTCGAGCATGACCGCGGCATCAAAGACCGCGACGCATTGTGGAGCCACCCCGACATACTTCCCCAAGCTGAAGATCTTGACGATGTCATGGGGTTCGTCGCCCGCACCAGTGCCGGGGCACAGCCGGACGCCATGGACGAGCAACTCAACTGGCTGGTCGACCAATGGCGCAAGGACGGTGAAAACTAGTCTCAACCCTCGACACGACCACGTGTTGACGCCGACGCCTCTTCGGCGTAGCGTCTTCTCGTAGCCCTCGGTAGTGCTGGACGCAGGGGAAGGCGTTCCAATGCTTCCGGGGGCTATTTCCTGCCCTTTGAGGGCAATAATCTCCCTTTTGGCCCGACACGCCGCCCGCGATGACACCGCCTGCACGAACATGAGTGCGCATTTGGCTAAAGTTCATTGCATTACGGTCGCAACTTCCTGGCGCGGCCCCGAAGCAAGAAGGAGTTCAGCATGGCTGAAGAGACCTACCAAGGCGAGTTCTACTGTGTCAAGTGCAAGGCAAAGTGCACCGCCAGCGGCAACATCGTCGTGAACGACAAGGGCACGCGCATGGCCAAGGCCAAGTGCCCCAAGTGCGGCACGACTGTCGTCCGCATTCTTGGCAAGGCATGATCTGGCAGTTGTTGTCCACGGACACGCCAAATGGGCGATGGAGACACACCTCCGTCGCCCATTTGCTTATTTGTCTTTCATTGTCGTGCCGGTGTTGTCTTGGTGTTGTGTGAGGTTGTGGCGGGCTGGTGATCACCGCCAAACTGATGTGATGGACCTGACGGCAGATTTGATCGAACTGGGTGGCGGACACTGGCGACTGTTGAGCCCCACAGGCATGTGTTGCGACATCGATCACCCCTCCGACAGTCTGCTGAGCGCGCTAGGCGGACAGCCCGCGCTACTGCCGTCCAGTTTTGAAGCCGCCCTGGGCTCCAACGACTGGCTGGCCGACCGGCCCCCGCTTGGGGACGTTTGGGTGATCGGCAGCGGGACGCTGGCGGCCGCCACCGCGCTGGCTCTGGCACCGACGGGCCTGCGGGTGTGTGTCAGTGCGCCTGATCGCGCCCCCGCTGCGCTTGACCCGTTGGGCCAGCACGCCAGCGCCGCCGCGGCCATCAGGTCCGTGGTTCTGGCCCAACACCCGTCCGCCAAGTTGGAGTTGGCGCCGCACTGGACGTCGATCACGCCTGACACCACACGTCTGGCCATCGTCGCCAGCCAGACCGTGCAACCCGACCGCGCTATTACGGACCACCTGGCCCGTCAAGGCGTGCCGTACTTGGTGGTGCGGGCGCATCACGAGACGGCCGTCGTCGGGCCTTTGGTGACCCATACAGGCGACGCCTGCCTGGCCTGCCTCGACTTGACGCAGGCCGATCACGACGGATGGTGGCCCACCAGCGTGCGGGCCCTCACGACTCGTCTGGCCATGCCGGGCCCACTTCCCACCAATTGGGCTGCCGCGCAAGCGGCCTGCGAGGCCGTGTGGTTCTTGCGCGGGCACGGGATGACGCTGAACGGCGCCACCGTCGAGCTCGACGGCAGCGTGGCCGGCCTGGCCAGGCGCCGCTGGATGCCCCACCGCGACTGTGCCTGCCAGCATCAGCAACCATGGCTGCTGGCCGATGTTGTATTGGCGGCCTAGGAGGCCGCTGAAGGTCTCCTAGTGCCCCAGAACAGCCAGCAACTCGTCGCCGTACCTGTCGAGCTTGCTGGGGCCGATGCCGCTGATTTCCAGCAGCCCCGCCCGCGTCCTCGGCACCGCCTCCGCCACCGCCATCAAGGTGGCATCGGAAAACACCACGAAGGCGGGCACATCGTCGGTGCGTGACCGCTGAAGGCGCCAGGCTTTCAGCGCGTCCAGCAAGGCTTCGTCGTAGCTCGACGGGCAGCTGGTGTGACGCCCGAGCTTGATGTCTGCTCCCGTGAGCAACACCTCGCCACATACCCGGCACTTTCGGAGTTGCCTTTTGGCGCGAGGCTCGGACCGGGGTCCGGGGCGGGTGGCCGGGGCGTCCAGAAATCGACTGGGACGGCGCCTCGATCCGTCCCAGGTGATCTGCAGCCACTGACGTGCCCTGGTGGCCCCCACGTAGAGCAGACGGTTTTCCTCGGCCAGTTGGGCCGGAGTGGTCGCCAACATGTAGGGCAGCAGCCCCTCCTGGACACCAACAATCGCCACGGCCTCAAACTCCAAGCCCTTGGCCGAATGCAGCGTCGCCAAGACGACGCCATCGCTGGTGGGGGCCTGTTGCTCGTCGGCCAGGCGTTCTGTCTCACGCACCGCCTGAACGGTCGTCCAATCGGGCGGAAAGCCATCAATCATTTTGGCCAACGCCTGCCACGACTCCCAGCGCTCACGCTGCCGTCCCTGGCCGTCGGGCGGGTCGGGTGTCCAGCCCAGGCGGGACAGGGTGTCCCGCAACCCGCTGGCGGGGGCATCTGGCGCCTTCGATGCCGTGGACCGCCAGGCTGTCAGTGCCGCCCGCACCTCGGCGCGTTCATAGAAACGTTCGGCACCCCGCACAGAGTATGGGACGGCAGCTTCGGCCAGGGCTGCCTCGAAGGGTACCGACTGTGAGTTGACGCGGTACAAGACCGCCATGTCCTGCCATGGCAGGCCTGCCGTGTGGCGCTCGTGAAGCCAGGCGACGACGGTGTTCACCTCATGCTCACCGCTTTCACACGCCCGTTGGGTGACCGGCGCCCCGCCGGCGCGCTGCGGCACGAGCTTGACGGCCGGAACCATCCCGCGCGAGCGAGCCGCCAAGGTGTTCGCAAAGTTGACGACGGTGGCCGAGGAACGGTAGTTGCGCACCAGCTTAAAGGTTTGCGCGCGGGGGAAATCGCGGGCAAAGCCGGTCAAGAACTTGGGGTCCGCCCCGGCGAAGGCATGGATCGCCTGGGCCGGATCGCCGACGGCCACGATTTGATCGCGGTCGCCCAGCCAGGCCTTCAAGAGCGCATGCTGCAGCGGTGAGACGTCCTGGTACTCGTCCACGAACAGATTGCGGTAGGTGTCGTGCACTTGTTCGGCCACCGACGGATATTGCGTCACCAGTCCCAAAGTGGCGAGCAGAATGTCGTCCAAGTCGATGACGCCCGCGCGGTGCTTGACGCGCTCGTAGGCGGCCATGACGTCTGCCACCTGGCCGGCGCTGACACCGCTGACGAGCCGTCCCGCCGCGTCTGCCGCGGCTTGATAGGCCTCGGGGCCCACGTTGCATGATTTGGCCCAACTGACCTCGGCGGTGAGGTCGCGTAGGCGGGCTGTATCCCCGCTGACGCCCACCTGTGAGGCGGCTTCGGCCACCAGTGGCATTGAGCGTTCAGTGATGGCGGGAAACTCGGTGTGGGTGGCTTGCGGCCAGAAGTACTTGGCCTGCCTTAGCGCTGCAGAGTGAAAGGTGCGTGCCTGGACGCCAGGCACCCGCAGTGAGGCCAGCCGCGAGCGCATCTCGCCGGCAGCCTTGGTGGTGAAGGTCAAGGCGAGGGTTTGCTGGGCCACCATCGCCCCCGTTGCCACACCGTAGGCTATGCGGTGGGTCAGGGCCCGCGTCTTTCCGGTGCCCGCTCCGGCGATGACCACCACCGGCCCTTCGACAGCCCGCGCTATTGCCGTCTGCTCGGGGTCGAGCCCGGCCAGAATGTCTTGCGCGTTTGCCATGGCGACCACCCTACCGGGCGTCTCTGACAGTTTTGTCGGTTGGCTCATCTATCGTTGTTCACGATGACGAACACAGCCAGCTTGACAGCCTGCTTCACCTGGCAGGCGCTGCTTGACGCGGTGACGCAGTATTTCTCGGCGCCGAGCGATCCTTTCGTGCCCGATACGTTGGTTGTGCCCTCCGCTGGCCACGGTCGATACATCGCCCAACATCTGGCCCGCGGCAGCGGGATTTGCGCCGGAATCCAGATGGTGACACCGGATCAGTTCGCGTCAAGTTTGCTGGAAGGCAGGCCGGACGACCCGTGGCGGGGTGCCTCTTTGGTGCTGGCGATCGCCGACGTCTTGGCTGCCGACGCAGAGATGGTCGCCGCCACGGGCACCGGCACCGTCTTTGATGCCGCCACCCGGTTGGCGGGGGTACTCGACGGTTATCTGCGCCGCTGCCCGTCGCTCTTGTTCAACTGGGAGGCGGGCAATGATGTCGGTCCAACCGGTGAGGTATTGCCTCAAGACAAGGCTTGGCAGCCAGCCTTGTGGCGCGGTCTGATCACTCGTTTGGCTCCGGCGCCGCACCCGGCCCAGGTGTCCCGCGACGCGGCGGCGCTGGTGGTCAACGATCCGGGACGCCACGGCGCAGTGTTGGTGGCCCCGCCGGACCCTATTGATTACCCGATTTTCGACGCGTTGGCGGGCGCTGGTGCGCCGATCTGGACCTATCGACCGGTCACCGCGGCCAAGCAAACGCGTTATGACCCGACCTGGTCTGCCCCGGTGCCGCAACCGCCAGCACCTGACGACGAGCCGACTACGCTGCTGGGCCAAGTCCAAGGCGCCTTGGTGAGGGGTTCATCTGATGGTGGCCGGGTGGCCGACGGCAGCATTCAGATCCATGCCAGCCACGGGCCTAACCGTCAGGTGGAGGTTCTGCGTGACGTCTTGTGTGCCACCTTCGACCAGGTGCCTGGGCTGGAGCCCCGTGACGTTCTGGTGCTGACCACCGATCTGAAGACATATGGCCCCCTGATTGAGGCGGCTTTCGCACCGGAGTCCGGGCACCCGGCATCCGGCTTGCGGGTTCACGTGGCTGGCCAGCGGGACAACGCCCTGTTGGCCGGCCTGGCCGATTGCCTTCGCCTGGCGGTGTCGCGGGCAACCGCCGACGACCTGGTCGACTGGTGCCGAAATCCCCAAGTCAAGCGGCAGTTCGACCTGAGTGACGATGAGCGGTTGAGTGACTTGGTGGAGGCGGCCGGCATCACCTGGGGCGTCGACCGGGCACATCGCGGCAGGGCTGGTCTGGACATCGCGACGGGCACCTGGCTTGACGGCGTGCAGCGGTTGGCGCTGGCGTTGGCCACCGTCACCCCCGTGGGCGCGGCTGTGCCAGCCGACGGCTGTCAGCCCCAAGATGCCGAGATCATTGGCGGGCTCGCCGAGCTGGTGTCACGGTTGCGGCGGGCGCTTTTCCAAGCGGCGACTCCCGCACCGATCGCCGAATGGGCCGCCCGCCTGACCCAAACTGCGGACGAATTGTTCGCCGTCGGCCCCGATGAGGCGTGGATGAGGGAGAACACCAACGCCTTGCTGGCACGTTGGGGCCGCGATGAGTCGCCGGCGCTGTTGACCTTCGCCGACGTGGCCGCCCTGCTAGATCACCGGCGAACCGGCAACCGTCGTCCGACCTACGCCAACGGCGCCCTGCAAGTGTTGCCGTTGGGCGAATTGCAGGGTGTCAGGTTCCGGGTCGTCTGCGTGCTTGGGCTCGACGATGCGACCTTCCCGGTGCCGCTGATGACGCGGGCCGAAGACCTGCTGTTCGACCGCAGTGCCGGTCCGGGCATCGGCGAGGACGCCAGACGGCGCAGCCGGGTCGCTTTCCGGGATGCTCTGTTGGCGGCCACCGACCGGTTCATCGTCGTCACACGCGGGGCTGACGAGCGCACTGGCGCCCAGGTGCCAGCGCCGGTGGCGGTGCTCGACCTTCTGGCCGATTGTGCCGTGCCGGGGCGCGCCGGTTCTTGGGACGGCACAAAGGACGGTCTAGTGCATCGCTACCCCTTGCAGCCGTATGCCTGGTCGAATTTCGCCGCTGCCGGCCGTTCGCTAGCAAGCTACGACCGCCAATCCTTCCGAGCGGCGAGGCAACTGGCCAATGGATCTGGTGGCGCCACTCCCCCAGGCTGGCTGTCGTTCATCGCAGACGGCGTGCAGCCCGTGGAAACCGACACCGTGCCAGCCCTGGACGACATCGAATCCTTCCTGACAAACCCAGCCCGGTTCTTGCTGCGCCGGGCGTGCAACCTGACACTGCCAGAGTTCAGCCGGGCGGGCGACGACAGCATGCCGGTCGAGTTGGATTCGCTGGCGGATTGGAGCCTTGGCCAGTCACTGCTGGAAGATCTGATAGCCGGCAAACCACTATCCGAGGCCAGGGCGCAGGCGTTGGCCCGCCGGGAATGCCCACCGGGCCGTCTGGGTGCTGCGGCCGTCGACCAGATCGTGAGGAAGGTCGGCAACCTCCCCCGGGACGTGATCGGCCTGGGCAGCCCTGAGACGCTGGCCGTCGTCCCGGACGAACGCTCTGGCGGAGTGACCGGGGCCGTGACCACCCGGGGCAGCTCCGTCATCGTCTTGAGGTATGGGCGTGTGAAGGCGGCGCAAGTGCTGGCTTGCTGGGTACGCCTGCTGGCGCTGACGGCCCAGGGGGTGGAAGGGCTGGGCGGCCAGGTTTGGGGAACCCAGGCACGCCTGACGCTCGCGCCGCCTGACCCGGACGCGGCCCGCCGGATCCTCGAAGAGCTGACCAAATTGACGGCCACGGCGGCCCGCCAACTCGTGCCCCTGCCCGCTGACACCGGTGCCGCCCTTGTCGGTGTGGCGGGCTTGACGCACGGCCCAGACCCCGAAGGCCGCGCCGACGATGCCTTTGCCGGCAAGTACGGCGAAGGTCACAATCCCGCCTGGCGGGCGCTGATCGGCGACCCCTCGCTGGCGGCGCTGCGCCGGGTCGGAGCTTTCGACGATCTGGCCAAGTGGTTGTGGCAACCGATCAGCCAGGCGGCCGTGGCGGGAGGTGGTCGTCATGCCTGACCAACCGATGTTCCAGCCTTTTGACTTGGCTGGCCCCCTGCCGTCCAGCCTCACCGTGGTCGAGGCCAGCGCCGGCACTGGCAAGACCTGGGTCATTGCGGCCTTGGCCGTGCGCTACCTGGCCGAAGGTGTGGTGACGGCACCGCGACTGCTGGCGATCACTTTCACCCACCTGGCCAGCAACGACTTGCGGTCACGCTTGTATGAGCGGCTGATCCAGGTCACGGCTGCGCTGGAGTCTCACCAAAAGGGAATCGACCCGAAAGTCAGCGATCCGCTGGTGGACGTGCTGGTCACCGGCCCGGCCGACGCCGTCGCGGCCCGCCTGGTGCGCCTGAACCAGGCCATAGGCGATTTCGACGCGGCGACGATCGCCACCATCCATGAGTTTTGTCGCCGGGCGGGCGACTGGCTGGGTCCGCTGCTCGGCCCAGTCTGGCACGATGACGAGAACGCCGTCGACCTGATAGCCAACCAGGTGGTCGCGGACATGACGCTGCGGCGCCTTCTCAGCGGAGTCGACGACCTGACAGCCAGCGACTGTGCGTCGTTGGGACGGGCGGCGATCGATGCCCCCGAGTTGGCGATCGAACCGCCGGAAAGCCCGGCCAGCCAGTTCGCTCTCGCCGTCCGCGCCGAGTATTCCCGGCGCAAAGCCGCCGCCGATGTCAGCGACTTCAACGACCTGGCCATGCGCCTCGATGCCGCTGTCTCCGGGCCGTCCGGCCAAGCTGTGATCGACGCCCTGCGACAGCGCTATCAGGTGGTGCTGGTTGACGAGTTCCAGGACACCGACCCGGTGCAGTGGTCCATTCTGCGCCAGGCCTTTGGCTCCGGGACGCCGATGGTGCTGGTCGGCGATCCCAAGCAGGCCATCTATGGCTTCCGGGGCGCTGACGTGTACGCCTATCTCGATGCGGTTGCCCAGGCGGGAGCGACTCACACACTGCCGGTCAATCACCGAAGCGACCGGTCCGCGGTCCAGGGCATCAACGAGGTGTTTTCCGGGGTTGACTTCGGGCAGGCGGGCGCCGAAATCCCGATGCGGACCAGCTCTGCCCGCCACATTGAGCCGCGATTGCGCGGCCGGGCGACCTCTGGGGTCGAAATACGCCGAGCCAGACTGGCCAAGACCGCGCCCTGGCAGGCCGTCTCAGCCGATCTGGTGTCGTGGGTCGCGAGGACGCTGGCGGACCCCCCCGAACTGAACGACGCCGGGGCGTGGCGCAAGCTTGAGGCCAGCGACATCGCGGTCCTCGTGGGGACCAATCGGGACGGCGAATCGATCAGCCAGGCTTTGCGCGAGAATGGCGTTCCGGCCGTCTTTTCTGGTGTGTCTAGCATCTTTGCGTCCCCGGCGGTTGACGAGTGGGTCACCTTCTTGGACGCCTTGGCCAGTCCGCGGCCGGACACCTTGCGCCGGGCCATGGCAGGGCAACTGATCGGCCTGACGTTGCGCGAACTGGCGGAGGATGATGACCTGTCGGCGATGTGGGCGGCCACGATGCGCGGCTGGTCACAGGGCGTCCGTCCAGCCGCCATCATCGATCAGCTTGATGCGACGGCTGATCTCGCCGTCAGATTGGTCAATCAGCCGGGCGGCGAACGGCTTCTGACGGACCTGCGCCACCTGGCCGAGCTATTGGGCCGTGTGGCCGGCGAGGTCGGTAACCCGGCCCGGTTGGCGGTTTGGCTGCGAACCAAGCAGCGCCTGGCCGTCGAATCAGGCGGAGGTGACCGCTCCCGGCGTCTGGAAACTGACCAGCCGACGGTTTCCGTCATGACCGTCCACGCCGCCAAGGGGTTGGAGTTCCCGGTTGTCCTGGTGCCGGCCGCAGCGGACGCACCACGCCACCTGTGGGGTTCGCCCGGTTACCCGCTGATTGTGCGCCGCGAAGGCCAGCGGGTGATTGACACGAGCACCGGTGGGCCCGGCCAAAAGGCTCGCCGGCAAGCCTGGGCCGACGAGTCGGCCGCCGACGACCGCCGTCGCCTGTATGTCGCGTTGACAAGGGCGTCCAGCCTGGCTGTCGCCTGGGTGAGTGACCGTTCCTCGACGCTGGAGCAGTTGATCGAGGGGTGGCCACAGCCGCCTGCCGACGTGCGCCTGGTCAACGTCACCAGGCTGCCCCCCAAGGGAGCGACCCAAATCGCTGCCGCACCGCCGGCGCTGGCCGTCAACACCGTGGCCCGGACCATTGACAACACGTGGGTGCGCACCAGCTACTCGGGGCTGACGGCCGACCTGCATGGAGCGGTGTCGGGCGTGCCGGAGGCCACCTGGGACGAGGCCGACCGAGGTGGCGAGGTGCCCGAACGCGCGCCCGATGATGCGGCGCTCTCCCCCATGGACGGTTTGCCGGCCGGTGCCGGCTTCGGGACCATCGTCCATGCCGTCTTTGAGGCCTGCGACCCGGCGTCAGCCACCTTGCCGGACGATCTGAGGCAAGCGGCCAACCGGCTGCGCGAACGGTCGATGCTGCCCGACCTGGACACGGTGCACTTGGCTGATGCTCTTGTCCAGGTGCTGAACACGCCGCTTGGCCCGCTAGCCGATGGCTTGAGCCTGGCCGATCTGGGCGCCAAGCGGCGCCTGACCGAGCTTGGGTTCGAGTTGCCGTTGGGTGACGCTTCTGGTGCCGCTGGCAAGGTGGCCGACCTGGCGGCGCTTTTCAGCAACCCAGACATGGTTCCAGCAGATGATCCGCTGCACCGATATGGTGCCGCGCTTGAGGGCAGTCCGGCCGCCGAGCGCCATTTGCACGGGTTCTTGACGGGTTCTATCGACAACATCGTCGAGGTGCCATCCGACGCGGGGCCGCCCAGGGTGTTCTTGATCGACTACAAGACCAACCGGCTGGGGCCAGCCGTCGGCGACCCGATTTCCGCCTACACCCGGCCGGCGATGGCCGCCGCCATGATTGAGTCGCACTATCCCCTCCAGGCGCTGCTTTATGCCGTGGCGTTGCGCCGGTACCTGGCCTGGCGGCGTCCCGACGCCAGTTTTGACGCTCAGTGGGCCGGCGTCGGCTATCTGTTCGTCCGGGGCATGAGCGGGCCGTCAACCCCCGTTAGTGACGGCATGCCGTGCGGTGTTTTCGGGTGGCGTCCCAGCGCCTTGATGATCGAGGCCGCGGACGCGGTGTTACGAGGTGATGCGTCATGATTGCCATCTCTGCCACGGGTTTGCTGCGAGACTTCCATGAGGCGGGCGTGCTTGGGCTGCCCGACGTCCACCTGGCGCGGACGCTCGCCACTTTGAGCGGGGACGACTCGCCAGAGGTTGCGCTGGCCGTGGCGTTGACGATGCGCGCCTGGCGCACGGGTTCGCCTTGCCTGGATTTGCGCGCGGCAGACTGCTTGGGCGCCGACGAGGACCAGGAGACAGCCCCGGATGCCGCCGGCCTGCCGTGGCCAGACCCGGACGCCTGGCTGGCGGCGTTGCGCGAATCTCGGCTGATCGGGTCGGGCGACAATCGGCCGCTCCGGCTGGATGGCGATCTGTTGTACCTGCGCCGCACCTGGGACGACCAGGCCCGCGTCGTGGCGTCCCTTGGCGCCCGCTGGCGGGCTGCCCCGCCGTCCCCACCGGCGTTGACGGGCGACGAGTTGACGGACGCTGTGCTCACGCAATGGGTGACGGTGTTGACGGGCGGGCCGGGCACCGGCAAGACCTTCAGCATCGCCAAGGTGATCTCGCAACTGCAAGCGACGCCTGGTTTTGCCACCATCAGCGTCGCCGCCCCGACCGGCAAGGCGGCAGCCCGGCTGGCCCAAGCCATCGGCGAGTGCGGTCCGCGGCCCACCACCATTCATCGGCTGCTCGGCGCCCGCGGGCCCGGGCGGGGAAACCGCTTCACCGCCAACAACCCGCTGAGCGCCGACTTAGTCATCGTGGACGAGTTGTCCATGGTTTCGCTGCCTCTGATGGCTGGCCTGTTGGACGCCGTGAGCCCCCGCGCCAGGCTGCTGCTGGTCGGCGATCCAGGGCAGTTAGCCTCGGTGGAGGCTGGTGCGGTGCTGGCCGATTTGGTTGATGCGAGGCTCAGCGCCAGTGCCCACGCCGACGCCCCCCTGGTTCACACTTTGACCAAGGTTTTCCGCTACGGCGGCGCACTGGCGGACCTATCGGTGGCGGCCGCAAGGGGCGACGCAGACGCAGCCTTGTCGGTTCTGCAGGGTGACGACCCAGCCGTGGCGTTGGTCGACGCCGACGCGGCGGATGTCACCTGGGCATCCCTGCCAGATGTGGCGGAGACTGTGACCGCGACGGCCCAGGCCACCCGTCAAGCGGCCAGTGTTGGCGATGCTGCCGGCGCGCTGGAGGCGCTGGACAATCATCGATTGCTGTGCGCCCACCGCCATGGGCCCTATGGCGTGGCGACCTGGGCCCGCCGGGTGGCCGAACTGACGACACCGGTCGGACGCCGTCCCGACGACTGGTGGCCGGGCCGCGCCGTGCTGGCGACGGTCACCGCTCCCGATCTGGGCGTCGTCAGCGGCGATCAGGGTGTCACGTTGGTGGTTGGTGGTGGCCCGCGTGTGGTGTTCGAGCCCACCGGTCAAAGAATCGTCCCGACCGCCCTGCCCGGCTTGGCCACCCTGGACGCGATGACCGTTCACAAGTCGCAGGGCAGCCAGTTCCGGGCGGTCACCCTGGTGTTGCCGCCGTTGGATTCGCCGTTGCTGGTGCGCCCCCTGCTCTACACGGCCATGACGCGGGCGCAGGATCGCCTGACGATCGTCGGCACCGCGGAGCAACTGCGGCATGGCCTGACGACATCACCGCACCGCGCCTCGGGCCTGGCGGCGGCGCTGCGGCAGGTGTCAACTGCGGTCGAGCCAATCTGACTGCTCGACGTCGGCCACCAGATCGGCCAGGCGGTCGTCGGCGCAGGCCGGGTCGGCGGCGACAAGGCGCTCGGCCACCTCCCGCGCGTGGGCTATCAGGTTGGCGTCGTCGATGGCCCGCAGCAGCTTGAGCGTCGAGCGTCCCCCGGCCTGGTCCGCCCCCAAAACGTCGCCCTCGCGCCGGGCGATCAAGTCGAGTTCGGCCAGTTCAAACCCGTCCCTGGTTGCCGCGACGGCGCGCAGCCGTTCCGCTGCGGCCGAGTCACCTTCCGTGTCGGTCACCAACAGGCACAGGCTCGGCTTGTCGCCCCGCCCGATGCGTCCGCGCAACTGGTGTAGTTGCGACATGCCGAACCGGTCGGCGTCCATCACGACCATCATCGTGGCGTTGGCCACGTCGATGCCCACTTCGATGACGGTGGTGCAGACCAGGACGTCCGTTTGGCCATCGACGAACCGGGCCATCGCTTCGGTCTTGTCGGCCGTCGGCAACCGCCCATGCAGCAACCCGAGCCGCAAGTCGGCCAGAGGCCCCGCCTTCAGCTGGCGCAGCATTTCCACAGCCGCCGCGCTCGGTGAGCCGCCGGCAGCCGCGACGAAAACCTCATCGTCGCGCAGGTTGATGCGCGGACACACGACGAACACCTGGCCTCCCGCCGCCACCTCCTCGTGCACCCGGGCCCAGACGCGCCACAGCCAGCTGGGATGGGTCTTGAGCGCCACCATCTGGGTTGTCACCTCGCCCCGCCCGGCGGGAATCTCGCGCAGCGTGGAAATTTCCAGATCGCCAAAGACGGTCATCGCCACGGAGCGGGGTATCGGCGTCGCCGTCAGCACCAGAACGTGGGGACGGTGCCCCGGACGATCGGTCAGCACCGCTCGCTGCTCGACGCCGAAGCGGTGTTGCTCATCGATGACCACCAGCCCGATGTCGGCGAAGTTCACGTCGTACAGCAGCGCGTGGGTGCCGACGATCAGCCGGGCACCGCCAGAGGCGATGGCGTCCAGCGCGTTGCGCCGGGCAATCGCCGTCATCGACCCCGTCAGCGTCGTCAGCCGCACATCAAACTCCAGGTCACCCAGCAGCGACGCAATGGTCGCGGTGTGTTGGGCGGCCAACACCTCCGTGGGCGCCAGCAAAACGGCCTGATATCCGGCGTCGATCACCGACAGCATGGCGCGCAACGCCACCACCGTCTTCCCGGCACCGACCTCGCCTTGAAGGAGACGCTGCATCGGGATCGGTTTCGCCATGTCTGCGGCGATTTGTGCGGCCACGTCCTTTTGCTCACCCGTAAATTCGAAGGGCAACCGGGCGTCCAGGGCGGCGAGAAGCCCGTCTGGGCGCGGCTCAATGACCGGTGAGGCCTGGCCGGCCCGGTTGGCCCGCCGGTAGGCCATCGTCAGCTGAAGAGCCAGCGCCTCCTCGAACTTCAGGCGCGCCAGGCCCGTTTCAACCCGCTGCGGCGTGTCGGGCCGGTGAATCGCCTCGAACGCCTCAACCAGCCCGGGCAGGTTCTCCGCTGCCACGACCGCGTCCGGCAGGCTGTCAGGCAGCCCGGCCAGCCCGTCCAAAGCGATTCCCGCACATTCGCTGATCTGCCAGGTGGGCAGCTTGGCCGCCGCTGGGTAGATGCCGATCAGGCCGCTGCGACGCACCTGCCGGGCTATCGAGACGTGTTTGGGGTCTGCCCGTCCGACGATGAGGCCGTCTTTGTCGAGCATGACGAAGTCGGGGTGCGCCATCTGCAAGTTCCCGTTGAATTGGGCGACCTTGCCCACAAAAATGCCTCTGACACTGTCTTCGTGCTCGAGCTGCCCCTGCCAATAGGCGAGCCGGAAGCTTTTGCCGAAGAAGGTGGCCGTGAGGCGGCTGCGCCCGTCCGTCAGCACTGCCTCCAGTCGTCCCTTGTCTCCCCCGTCGTGACATTTGCAACGGGCCACCCTGGCCACCACAGCGACGTACTCCCCCACCCGCACCTTCGAGAGGTCGGTGGTTTCGGTGCCGCTCAGATAGTGACGGGGCAGGTGGTGCATCAGGTCGTCGACAGTGACGAGCCCCAGCTTGGCCAGCGCCTTGGCGGCCTTGTCGCCCAGCACGTCGACCAGCGGCGTGTGCAGGGCCTGCGCCGTCGCGGTGCGCCATCGATTGGTCATGTGATGACCTTATCGCGAAACACTGACACAAAACGACAAAAAGCCCATCCCGCAAGCGGGATGGGCGAAAAGTCTTCGGTCAGCGCGTCACCTTGCCGGACTTCAAGCAAGCCGTGCAGACGTTGAGGCGCTGGGCCGTGCCGCCGATGTGGGCATGCACAGTTTGGATGTTCGGGCTCCAGCGGCGAAGGGTCTTCTTCTTCGACCACGGCTTGTTGTGGCCAAAGCTAGGGCTCTTGCCGCAGATGTCGCACACAGCAGCCATGTCAAACTCCTTGCCAGATCGCGTTGCCCCTTATGACAACCAGACAACATTAGCAGATGGGGCCAAATGTTGCCAAGCGGGCGGCGTCGATCGGGGCGGGGCTACTGCGGTCCGGACCAGATCACCGTCTACCACCAGTTGGTGATCGCCGTCGTCATTGATCGGAAACCAGCTCTGCCCGCGAACCAGGCAGGACGGGGCACGGCCACACCCTTTTCGGCCAACTCATCAAACGACTTGGCCCACTGACCCGCACATCCGAAGGCCACGGCGTAGGGCAGATACTTGGAGAACACGTCTTCGCCGTTTGTCAGATCAAGCTGACTGAGGTCGGGGAACCGCAGAAACGAGCTAAAATCCCGGCACTGTCGCACTATGCCGGGCCACACGGGATTGTGCACAGGCGCCATAGGCGCGACAAGAATCAGGCCCAGCCCAAACACCACAATTGGGAGGGTGAGCCAACCCCAGCCCCCGTTGCCGGACGGCAATAGAGCGTTGCTGACCAGCAAGACCAAAGCGGTGCCGACCAAAGTGAAGGACGCACCGAACATCTGGTAGCGAACTATGATGCCCGGCGAGTTCAGCCATGCCTCGCGAAGGTCCTTGTCCAGTGCACCCAAAAGCGTGGCAACGACGGCTGGCCAGTTGCGTTCTGTCAGCTGTTGGCGTGTGAGTCTCTTGCCACGGGCAGACAGCCAGTCGAACACTTGCCTTTCGTGGGGGCTGAGGCCTCCCGGACCGTGGCCTGTCACCTCGAATGCGGTGTCGCCTTCCTCACTGACGACCCGTAGGTACCCTCGGGTTGCCAAGCCGACAACCATGGAACCAACGTCACGCTTCATGGGCCGTCCTCGTTCAAGGGCTGCGGCAAAATAGGGCTGGAGTCCAGGCGGCGGTTCGGCGCGAGCCACCTGCCGGACACCCGCCGGCGGTAGGCTACCGAACGATGGAATGGCACGCCAGACAGGGATCACCGCACTGCCCGGCACGACACGTTGTGAGCGGCCGGCTCTTTTGATGGCCCTAAGGGCCACCACGGCTGCTACAACCAGCAAGGCCGCCACCCAGATCGCTGGTCGCTCACCCGTGGCAACACCAAAGATAGTTGGATTGGTCGGAACAATCCGCACGAAACCGCCGGTGAATCGGTCCTTGGCGAAACGATACTGAACACTCCAACTTTCATTTGGAAGAAGTGACGCGGCAGATAGCGCGTTCTTTCTCATCCCGTCCGATGTCGGGTTGGGCAGTGTAAACATCAGTTGAACGTTGGAAATTGGCATGTTCCAATCGGGCCCGATTGGATACCACAGAAAATACTGCTGTTTGTAAAACTGATCTGCTTTTTGAACCAAACCGGTCGCTTGATACGACAAGACGTACGTTTGAAGGCCACTCACCGGCTTACCAGGGTCGCCGACGCTCAGCTGAATCGCCCTCGCATGCCAGGTCAGTTTCAGATTCGTCGACGCACCCGTGGTGGAGGTCACGGCGATGTGGCTGTATTTCACCAGCTCGTCGGTCCCAAGGCCGTAGCTGTACCGTGTGGGTAGCCACAGGTCAATGATCGCGGTTGACGCGTCCAATTGCATGTCGATTGTGTTTTCAACTGTCAGCCTGCCGCGTGCGTCCAAGTTGGCGTCGATGTAAAACCGCGTGATCTCCGGGCCGGTCGCGTGGGCCGCCGGCCCGCTCAGAGTCAACATCCCCAACAAGACTGTCGAGACGACGGTCGCAAACAGACGCCTTGGAACCACCGCAGATAGCGACCGCCTCATGTCGGTTCACCCCCGGGGCCGCTGCTTGGAAATGGTTCCGTTGTCGCCGGCTCATACGGGCTCGAATTGACCGGCGGCAGAGCCGTCGGCAAAAGGTCGGGCTTCTCGGCATGCAACTGCCGCCAGGCCGTTTCCACCAAAGTCGTCACCGTCCACAGAGGATCAAAAACTCCGTTTGCATTGGGCTGCAGCGCCCACGGGTTCACCTTTCGTTTTTCCCCCGGCAACATGACGACCAGTGAGGTGTTGTTCCGCCCCACTGACGCACTTAGGCAGTAACCCTGGGAATCACAAAGGATCGAATATGCGATGTTGTCCGGGCTGGGTGACCCCGGCAGGCCGTCACCCGGCGTGATCCACAAGGCGCCACCCCATCCGAAGGACTTAGGGAATGTGTAAAAAAAGTATGCCCCCCAGGCCTGTTGATACACGTCGACGGTTTGACCGTTGTAGTTGGGAGGCCTCAAAGACAGCGACACCCAAGTCGTGAGTGCCGTCTGCGAGGCATCATTGGCCCGGAGGAAGCAAGTTATGGCATCCGGCCGGTACCTCTGATCGCCCCAGTTGATCGTCACACGATAGCTGGCGGGCGTCAACAGGGCTTCCAGGTCCGGCCGGCCAAGACCAAGACAGTCCATGTTCGCCGGATTGGTCTGCACACGGGTGATACGGTCGGTATTCGGGTAGTCAGTGATACTGACGGAAAAGAAATAGGCGGGGGTGGCTCGTCCGGTGAACCGAATCGTCGCTGCCACCATGACAACAGCCAGCACCAACGACACGCCGAAAATGATGACCGTTCGGCGCGTTCGCTGGACGGCTTCCGTCGTCTGCTTCGCTCCGTGCCTCGCATTCTTGGCGCTCATGAGGTCATCCCATCACACCGTGATAATCACGGGCACGATCATCGGGCGGGTGCGGTAGGCCTTCGACACCCAGTGCCTGACGGTGGTCCGCACCTCTTGGCACAGCCCGTGCAAGTCCATGCCGTCCGCCAGGCCCGCCGTCAGGGCGTCACGAACTTGCTCTGTGACGGTGTCAAAAATGTGCTCGTCCTCAATGAAACCACGGGCGTTCAGGTCCGGCCCGGCAACTATCGACCCCTGTCGCAGGTCAACGGCCGCCACGATCGAGATGAAACCCTCCTCGCCCAAGATTTTCCGGTCGGTCAGACCGGTCTCCGAAATGTCGCCCACCGTCGAACCGTCGACGAAAATGTAGCTGGCGTCCACCTGGCCGACCACCTTGGCCTGGCCGTCCACCAGGTCGATGACATCGCCATCCGATGCGACGATCACGTGATCCGCCGGCACGCCGCAGGCCTTGGCCAGCTCGGCGTTGGCGGCCAGGTGACGCACCTCGCCATGCACCGGCAGCGCATTGCCGGGCTTGACGATGTTGTAGACGTACAACAGCTCACCCTGACTGGCATGGCCCGACACGTGCACGAAGGCGTTGCTCTTGTGGACCACCTTCACACCCAGCCGCGTCAGCCCATTCACCAGGTCGAACACGGGCGCCTCGTTGCCCGGAATGAGCGACGACGCCAACAGCACCACGTCACCGGGATGAAGCTCAATGTTGGCGTGATCTCCGTTAGCCATTCGGGAAAGCGCCGCCAGCGGCTCGCCCTGCGATCCGGTCGATATGACCACCACCTGCGAGTCGTCAAAGTCCTTGAGCTGGTCGACGTCGATGAGCGTGTCGCCGGGCACCGTCAGGTATCCCAGATCGCGGGCCACCGCCATGTTGCGCACCATCGACCGGCCCATGTAGCAGACCTTACGGCCATACTTGGCGGACAGGTCGACGATCTGCTGCACGCGATGGACGTGGGACGCGAAGCACGCCACCACAATCTTGCTGCGCGCCGTCATGAACACCCGCTCCAACGCCGGGCCAGTGTCGCGCTCCCAGGGCGTGAAGCCGGGCACCTCCGCGTTGGTCGAATCGGCCATCAACAGGTCGACGCCCCGCTCCCCCAACCGGGCGAAGCCCCGCAGGTCGGTCAGCCGGCCGTCCAGCGGCAGTTGGTCCATCTTGAAGTCGCCAGTGTGCAACACGGTGCCAGCCGACGTCTTGATGGCGACGGCCAGCGCATCCGGTATGGAGTGGTTGACGGCCAAGAACTCCAGCTCGAATTCGATCGGCTGGCCAAGCTTGATGGTGTCACCCTCACACACCTCGTGCAGATTGGCATCGCTTAGGCCGTGCTCTTTGAGCTTCGGGTCAAGGAAGGCCAGCGTCAGTTTGGACGCGAAAATGTCGATGTCTTCGCGGCGCTTCAGCAGGTACGGGACGGCACCGATGTGATCTTCGTGGCCGTGCGTCAACACCAGCCCGACTACGTCGTCCAACCGGTCGTCAAGGTAGTTGAGACCGGGCAGAATGAGGTCGACGCCGGGTTGCGACCCGGCCGGAAACAGCACACCGCAATCGACTATCAGCAACTGACCGTCAATCTCGAAGACCGTCATGTTGCGGCCGACGTCACCCAGGCCGCCGAGCGGGATAATCCGAAGCGTGCGGGGGTCGAGCTTTGGGGGGGATTCGATTACCACAACACCAGTCTTTCACAACCGGCGCCACCGTTCAGCGACCAGACACTATTATGGAAGCTACCTTTCGGAAAGGAAACCACCGTGCCCGCTGCCCGCGCCTATGCCATCGACTCACCGACCGGCCTGTTCCATCCGACCACCATCGCGCGCCGCGAACCCGGACCCACCGAGGTGCTGTTTGACATTAAGTTCGCCGGCATTTGCCACTCGGACATCCACACGGCCCGTGGTGAATGGGGTCCCGCTATCTACCCGCTGGTGCCCGGCCACGAGATCGCCGGGGTCGTCACCCAGGTCGGTGACAAGGTCACCAAGTTCAAGGTGGGCGACCGCGTCGGCGTGGGCTGCTTTGTCGATTCGTGCGGTCACTGTGACCTGTGTGACGCCGGCACCGAGCAGTTCTGCGAGGAGGCCATCTACACCTACAACGATCACGGACGGGACGGGAAGCCGACCGAGGGCGGGTACTCGACGGCCTTCACCGTTGAGCAGAACTACCTCTGCCACATCCCCGATTCCATTCCGCTTGATGCCGCCGCCCCGCTGCTGTGCGCCGGCATCACGCTGTATTCGCCGCTCAAGCGCTGGGGCGCCGGGCCGGGCAAGCAGGTGGCCATCCTCGGCATGGGCGGCCTGGGGCACATGGGCGTCAAGATCGCCGCCGCCATGGGCGCCGAGGTGTCCGTCATCTCGCAGACCCGGGCCAAAGAAGCCGACGGACTGGCTTTTGGCGCATCCCATTACTACGCCATGTCGGAACCAGACACGTTGAAGGGGTTGAAAAAGCACTTCGACCTGATCATCTCGACGGTGGCCGCCAGCACGAACGTGACGCCTTATGTGGAGTGCCTGAAAGTCGGCGGCGCTCTGGTGGATGTGGGCTTGCCCGAGAACGCTTCGACCATCGAGTTCGATTCGCTGGTGCTCGGCAACAGGATCCTGGCCGGATCGCAGATTGGCGGCATCGCCGAGACGCAAGAGATGCTCGATTTTTGTGCCGCCCATGGCGTGGCCCCACAAATCGAGGTCATCAGCGCCGCGGACATCAACGACGCCTACGAGAAGGTGGTGCACTCGCAGGTGCGCTACCGCTACGTCATCGACGTCGCGACGATCTAGCCGTCACCGCAGAGGGGCGGCGTGCCAGATGCGGTCCAGGTAGTCTGCGACCGATCGGTCCGAGCTGAAGTAGCCGCAGCGGGCAACGTTCAGAATCGCCGCGTGCACCCACGACGTCTGGTCACGATAGGCCTCGTCAACGCGGGCTTGGGCGTCGACGTAGCTTCGGAAGTCGGCCATTGCCATGAACGGGTCGGACTGCGCCCAGTTGTTGAGCAGTGGCGCGAAGGCCGACTGGTCACCGTCGGCGAACACTCCGGATGTCAATAGGTCCATCGTCGCCCGCAACTGTGGGTCGCCGAGGTAATCCTGCGGGTTGTAGCCGCGCGTTGCCAAAGCCTCAACCTCAGGCTCGCTCATGCCGAACAGGAAGAAGTTCTCATCCCCCACCAGCTCGCGGATTTCGATGTTCGCCCCGTCATCCGTGCCAATGGTTAGCGCACCGTTCAAAGCAAACTTCATGTTTCCAGTGCCGGACGCCTCTTTGCCGGCCAGGGAAATCTGCTCCGACAGGTCAGCCGCTGGAATCAGCCGCTGCGCCACCGTGACGTTGTAGTTGGCGACAAAGGCCACCTTGATGACGTCGTCGACGCGCCGGTCGGCGTTCACAACCTTGGCCACCGAGTTGATCAGATGGATGGTGTCTTTGGCCAGCTTGTAGCCGGGTGCGGCCTTGGCTCCGAAGATGAACACCCGCGGCAACACATCGGCCGGCTGGAGCTGGCCCGAGATGATCTGCTGGTAAAGGCTGACGATGTGCAGCAGCTTCAGCGACTGGCGCTTGTATTCGTGCAGGCGCTTCACCATGACGTCCAGCATGTGCCCGCCGGGCAGTTCAATGCCGTCCCGGGCAGCCAGGACTTCGGCGAGTGTGGCCTTGTTTGCCGTCTTGACATCGGCGAACTGACGACGGAAGTCCTCATCCTCGGCGTAAGGTTCAAGCTCTTGCAGACGTTCAAGGTTGGTCAACCAGCCCACTCCGATGGCGTCTGTGATCAGATCGGACAACCCAACATTTGACAACCGGACAAACCGGCGGGGCGTCACCCCATTGGTGACGTTCGTGAACCTTTCCGGCCAGAGCTGCGAAAACTCCGGCAGAACCTTGTCGCGCAGCAACTGCGAGTGCAGTTCCGCCACACCATTCACCCTCGTCGCCGTGACCGACGCCAGGAAGGCCATGCGGACGGCCCGGGGCGGCCCCTCGGCGATGATCGACATGGAGATAGGTTTGATTGGATCATCGGGGTACGTCTGGCGCACCAGCTCAAGAAACTCGTCGTTGATGCGGTAAATGATCTCCAGATGGCGGGGCAGCAAGCGGCCCATCAAATCCGTCGACCACACCTCCAGCGCCTCCGGCAACAGCGTGTGGCAGGTGTAAGCGAAGCAGCGCTGTGTCAGGGCCCAGGCTTCGTCCCAGTTCCAGCCCCGCTCGTCCATCAGTATCCGCATCAGCTCGGGAATCGCAATCACCGGGTGTGTGTCGTTCAACTGGAAAATGACCTTGTCGGGAAGATCGTGAAGATCCTCGCCGGCCTCCAGGTGGTTGTCGATGAAATCGCGCAGCGAACAGGCGACGAAGAAGTACTGCTGTTGCAGCCGCAGCTCCTTGCCTTGGGGTGTCGAATCCTCCGGATACAGCACCTTGGTGATGTTTTCGGCGAAGGTCTGGGCCCGGACGGCCTCGGTGTATTGGCCGGCGTTGAAAATCTCTAGGTCGAAGGCCTTGGTGGCCTCGGCGCTCCACAGCCGCAGCGTGTTGACACGCCCGTTCTGGAAGCCGGGCACCATGTAGTTGTAGGGCACGCCCAGCACGTTCCAGGCCGGCAGCCAACGCGAGTGATCAACGCCGTCATTGTCGGTGTAGTGCTCGGTTGTCCCGCCGAAGTTGACGCGCACGGCCGACTCCGGGTGGACGAACTCCCACGGCGCGCCGAGCGCCAGCCAGGCGTCGGGCTGTTCGACCTGGCGTCCCTCAACGAATGTCTGGCGGAAAATGCCGTACTCGTAGCGGATGCCGTAGCCGATGCATGGCACAGCCATGGTGGCCAAGGAGTCGACGAAGCATGCCGCCAGGCGCCCCAGACCGCCGTTGCCCAACCCCGGCTCGACTTCCTGGGCCCGAAGCGTCTCCAATTCAAGGCCGCAGGACGTCATCGCCTCAGCGGCGATGGTCTCCAGGTCAGTCGCCAGAAGGGCGTTGTCCAGTTGACGTCCCAACAGGTACTCGGCCGACAGGTAAGCCACCGTTTTGGCGCCCCGCTCGCGCACCCGGCGCTGGGTCTCCAGCCAGTGTGCCATCAGGTAGTGGCGCACCGTGCGCGCCAGAGCCAAATACTGGTCGTTGACGGACGACCGGGCCAGTTGCACACCAGAACCGACGTGCAACTCGTGAAGAAACTCGCGGACGAAGCCATCCACGGAATGCTGCGGCGGCACCACCGGTGCGACTGCCAGCGGGTGGACCGGCTTGAAAGCCGGTCCGATGTGCCCGCGCATCCTGGGTGCCTCGTCGATGGGCACCGGGCCATAACCGGCCTGGGCCTCCAACCCCTCGTACTCGCTCACGGCGCCACCTCACTTTTCGGTGGCAACGTCAGCCGCGCTGTCTCCCTCTTCGATAACCGGGATGAGGCTCAGCTTGCCGCGGTCATCGATCTCGTTGATCTCGACCATCAGCTTGTTACCCACCTGCAGAACATCTTCGACGTTCTCGACCCGCTTGCCACCGTTGAGCTCACGCAGCTTGGAAATGTGCAGCAGTCCGTCCTTGCCGGGCAGCAGCGAGACGAACGCGCCGAAGGTCGTCAGCTTGACGACGGTGCCGAGGTAGCGCTCGCCCTTCTCGGGCATCGTCGGGTTGGCGATGGCGTTGATCATGGCGCGAGCCGCCTCGGCTGCCTCACCGGTGGTGGCACCGACATAAATCGTGCCGTCTTCCTCCACCGAGATGTTGGCGCCCGTGTCGTCCTGCATCTGGTTGATGACCTTGCCCTTGGGGCCGATGACCTCGCCGATCTTGTCGACCGGGATGTGCAACGTGATGATGCGCGGCGCGTGCGGGCTCATCTCGTCGGGCCCGGTGATCGCCTCGTCCATCACATCCAAGATCGTTTGACGGGCCTCGCGGGCCTGGCTCAGCGCGGCCGCCAGCACGTCGGACGGGATGCCATCCAGCTTGGTGTCGAGTTGCAGCGCCGTCACGAACTCCCTGGTGCCAGCCACCTTGAAGTCCATGTCGCCGAGCGCGTCCTCGGCGCCCAGGATGTCGGTCAATGCGACGTAGCGGGTCTCGCCGTTGTCGTCGGGCTCGCTCATCAGACCCATCGCAATGCCGGCGACGGACGCCCGCAGGGGCACGCCCGCGTTCAGCAGGGCCATCGTCGATGCGCACACCGATCCCATCGAGGTTGATCCGTTGGAGCCGATCGCCTCAGACACCTCGCGGATGGCGTAGGGGAACTCCTCGCGGGTTGGCAGCACCGGCACCAGTGCGCGCTCGGCCAGACGGCCGTGGCCCACCTCGCGGCGCTTCGGGCTGCCGATGCGGCCCGTCTCGCCCGTCGAGAACGGCGGCATGTTGTAGTTGTGCATGTAGCGCTTGGTGTGTACCGGGCTCAGCGTGTCGAGCTTCTGCTCCATGTCGAGCATGTTCAAGGTGGTGACACCCAGCACCTGCGTCTCGCCGCGCTGGAACAGCGACGAGCCGTGGACGCGCGGGATGATGCCGACCTCGGCGCTCAGCGGGCGGATGTCGCGCGGGCCGCGGCCGTCGATGCGGACCGACTCGTGCAGCACACGCTGACGCACGATCTTCTTGGTGATGGCCTTCCAGGCGGCGCCGATCTCGGCGTCCCGGCCCTCAAACTCGGGCAATGCCAGCACCTGCAGAGCCGCCTCGGCGCGCAGCGCGTGCTCGGCGTCCTCCCGCTCCTGCTTGCCGACGATCTGCATGACCTCGACCAGTTTGGCATGGGCACGCTCGTCCAGCGCTGCGACCATGTCGTCCTCGTACTCCTTGAAGACGGGGAACGGGTAGGTCGGCTTGTTGACCTGTTGGGCCAGGTCGACCTGGGCGTCGCAGAGTGTGCGGATGAACGGCTTGGCGGCCTCCAGGCCACCGGCCACGATCTCTTCCGTCGGCGCCTGCTTGCCCGACTTGACGATGTTCCAGGTGGCCTCGGTCGACTCAGCCTCGACCATCATGATCGCGACGTCGCCGTCGGCCAGGACACGCCCGGCCACGACCATTGAGAAGGTGGCGTGGGCGTCCTGCTCAACTGTCGGGAAGCACACCCACTGGCCCTCGATGAGGGCGACGCGCACGCCGCCGATCGGGCCGGAGAACGGCAGGCCGGCGATCTGGGTGCTCATCGAAGCCGCATTGATGGCCACGACGTCGTAGGAGACGTCGGGGTTGAGGGCGAGGATGGTGACGATCACCTGTACCTCGTTGCGAAGCCCTTTGACGAAGGCCGGGCGCAGAGGCCGGTCGATCAGGCGGCAGGCCAGAATGGCCTCTTCTGTGGGGCGCCCTTCACGGCGGAAGAAGCTGCCGGGGATGCGTCCGACCGCGTACATTTTCTCGTCGATGTCGACGGTCAGCGGGAAGAAGTCGATCGCTTCGCGCGGCTGCTTCTGGGCAGTCGTGGTGGACAGCAACATCGTGTCGCCGTCCAGGTAGACGGCTGCCGAGCCGTCAGCCTGCGCGGCCAGCACACCGGTTTCGAAGCGAACGACGTGCAAGCCGTATTTGCCATTGTCGATGATGGCTTCGGCGAATTTTAGGTTTGGACCTTCCATGGGTTTTTCCTCATCACTAGCGGAGGCCCGGGAGTTGTCGCAATCGGTCTTCGATCGAAGCGCTCGGGGCTTAGACCCGAACGCCACTACCGAGGACCAAAAGCACTGGTAAATCCGGCCTCACATTGGGTTTTGTTCAGTTGTGGGGCGGTGGACGCCAAGCGCCCACCGCAAGATGTTCCGTCAGCGGCGCAAGCCGAGGCGGGCGATCAGTTCACGGTAATGCTCAATGTCGTTTTTGGCGACATAGTTCAGCAGACGGCGGCGCTGGCCGACCATCAGCATCAGGCCCCTGTGCGAGTGGTGGTCACCCTTGTGCACCTTCAGGTGCTCGGTCAGGTGGGCAATACGCTTGGTCAAGAGGGCAATCTGGACATCAGGAGAACCCGTGTCACCCTCGTGGGTGGCGTACTCTTCGATGATGCCTGTCTTGGTGGCTGCATCCATTGATGGACTCTCCTAGTATCTCGCTGCGCGGCGCTACCCGTACTGATTGGGGCAGCCGACATACCCGCGGCCGTTACACGGCAACGAACTACCTTACCAGGTGCCGATGGCCAGGCACGAATCTGGCGCCCCAAAATTGTCAGGCCAGGGCCCGCGTCGCGCGAACATCCTTTGTCAGCTGGGCGACGAGTTCGTCGACGCTGGAGTAGGTCACCATGTCCCGCAAGCGCTTGGTGAAGCCGATTTCGACCGGCACACCGTAGATGTCGAAGTCTTGGTCCAGCACATGGGCCTCGACACGGCGGAACGACCCGAATGTCGGGTTGTCGCCCACGCTGATGGCCGCCGACATCCGTTCCCCCGGCTGGTCGAGAAGGGCCAACCAGCCCGCATACACGCCGTCCGACGGGCAGGCCACCGCCGGATCCGGTGTGAGGTTGGCCGTCGGAAAACCAAGCTGGTGGCCGCGCCGGTCACCGCGCACGACTGGGCCCCGAACCGAGAAGTCCCGCCCCATCAGGCGGCTCGCCGAACTGACGTCGCCCGCCAGCACCACCGCCCGGATCATGGTGGACGAGACGGTATAGCCGCCGAACTCGACCGCCGGGGCCGTGGCCACATCGAAGCGGCCGCCCGCCAACTGACGAAGCGCGCCCGGATTGCCCGCGCCGCGCGCGCCGAAGGTGAAGTTCGGCCCCACCGCGACGGCGCTGGGGTGCAGCGGCGCGATGATCTGATTGACGAACGCCGCCGGGGTCATGGCAGCCATCTGGGTGGTGAAATGCAGCAGAAGGATCTCATCGGCACCGGCGTCCAGCAGGGCATCCTCGCGCGACTCGAGGTTTTGCAGCAGCGGTGGCGCACCAGACGGGTCGAAAACCGTCATCGGGTGGGGCCAAAACGTCACGGCCATCACATGCCCGCGCCCGCCGACCGCCGATCTGGCCGCCGCGATCACCTCTTGGTGTCCCAGGTGCACACCGTCGAAGGTGCCGATGGCCAACGCCAGCTGGCGGTCGCTCATTGATTTCCTCCGCCCACAAAAACCGCCAGCGGCACGCACCGCTTGCCGTCTGGTTGATAGAGAGCCAGGAACTCCCCCGCCGGGCCCATCACGGCGCTCGGGTTGGCCGGGACGACGACGCCCAGCGGACGCCCGTGGCTGACGTCAGCCGCCTCTGCTGCCCCGATCGTCACCGTCTCAAAAAGGTTCGGCACGGCGTCATTGAGCGAGGTCACGCCGGCCCAATCGACGTCATCGGGCGGCACCGCCGCCTCCACGTCGAACGCACCGACCCGCGTCCGGCGCAGCGCCGTCAGATGCCCGCCGACGCCCAGTTTTTGGCCAAGATCACGCGCCAGCGCACGGATGTAGGTGCCCGACGAACAATCGACCACCACGTCCAGATCGACGAAAGGCGCGGCATCGCGCCTGGCCAGCACCTCGAAGCAGGAGACGGTGACGGACCGTGACGCCAGTTCGAACTGCTGCCCCGCCCGGGCCAACGTGTAGGCTCGCTTGCCGTCGACCTTGATCGCTGACACCGCGCTGGGTACCTGTTGAATGTCGCCAGTCAGCTCCGCCACGCCGGCGCTGATGGCTGCGTCGGTCACACCGGCGGCGGCAATGGGTGGCCCCAGAGGCTCGCCCTCCGCGTCGTCTGTCGTCGTGGCCTGCCCCAACCTGATCGTTGCCCGGTATTGCTTGTCGTGGCCCAAGATGAACCCGAGCAGCCGCGTGGCCCGCCCCAGGCCAACCACCAGAACGCCTGTCGCCATTGGGTCCAAGGTGCCGGCATGGCCCGCCTTCAGCTTCTTGGCGGGCACGCCGGCCTCGTTAGCCAATCGGTGCTTGACGCGGTTGACCGCTTGTTGCGACGTCATCCCGGTCGGCTTGTCGATGACCACCAGGCCGTCAAGGCTCATTCCGGTTCGTCCTCGTCGGCGGGCTTCTTGTACGGGTCGGGATCGCCGGCGTAGGCGCCTTCGACCCGGCGGGTGGCCAGCTCGGCATCCAGGTCATGCACCCGGGCCATCAGCTCTTCCATTTCCTTGCTGGTCTCGGGAATGGCGTCGCGGACGAAGGTCAGCGTGGGCGCAAACTTCATGCCCAGCTTCTTTCCCACGGCGGTGCGCAGCATGCCTTTGGCCGACTCCAGTGCAGCCGCGCTGGAGGCCTGGTCGGACCCGTCCAGGACCGTGTAAAACACCGTCGCCTCGCGACCGTCCCCCGTCACCTTCACCTCGGTGATGGTGACGAAACCCAGCCGGGGGTCTTTGATGCGGCGGGCCAGCATCAGCGCGACAATGTCGCGGATCTGGTCGGCCAGCTTCTCCGTCCAGACAGCCATTATGACCTCGCCTTCTCAACCATCTCGTACGCCTCGACGAGGTCGCCGATGTGGATATCCGAGTAGTTGCCGAGCGTCATGCCGCATTCGAAGCCCTCGCGGACCTCGCTGGCGTCGTCCTTCTCGCGCCGCAGCGACGCGATGGAGGTCTCGGCCAGCACGGTGCCGTCGCGCGTCAGGCGCACCTTGGCGTTGCGGCGGACAAGGCCCGTTTGCACCATGCAGCCGGCGATGTTGCCGAACTTGGAGCTGTGGAAGATCTCGCGGATCTCGGCCACACCCAGCGTGTGCTCCTCGTAGATCGGCTTGAGCATGCCTTTGAGGGCAGC
>WRFI01000002.1 GCA_009778875.1 Propionibacteriaceae bacterium
AATCGGGAAGGTGACGTTTTCGTCACGGTCGAGAACTACTTCGACTGGGATAATGAGCCGATGTTTGACTCAGCGAGCGTTCCATGGGTCCAAATGCCAGCACTCAGCGAGTAAGTCGACGATTCAGAGGAAGCCACGCCTCATACTGAGCTCGGGGACACGCGCAAGATCGCGCCGCAGAACGAGCCTGGTCTGACGCAATGATCCGACCACCGCTCCGGAGGATATGAACCCACTTCGAAACGACCCCGGTTCAGGTGTCCATTTACTGTCCACTTTGGAGTCAAAACGACCGAATCTGACGAAACCCGGTAACACGAGCAGACGTCCAAACTACCTTGTCAACCACCAAATACGGCACTCAACGAGACCTGCTGAAAACCCTCCGATCCTTGCAAGGGGTCGCAGGTTCAAATCCTGTCGGCCCGACCAGTTGGGCCATGTTTGAACCTTGTGCCAAGACAAGGCGTTGGAGGTCGCCGACCCCTGTTTGGGGGTCGGCTTCGTGGTGTAGCGCGAGTTGCTGGATGTCGGGGTCGAGCACGAGTTCGAAGCCGTGGGTGGGGACGCCGGTGAGGGTGTCGACCTCGGAGACCCAGATCTTGGTGAAGAAGGCTTGGTTGCACAGTCGCCGGTCGGCTTCGCCGAGTGAGGTGTACAGGTCGTAAGCGTTGGCGGCGAGTTGGAGGACGTCGTCGAGGTGAGCTTTCGCGTTCTCGTAGATCTCCTTCGATGCGCCGATCTGAGCCTCGAGCAGGTCGAGGCGGCGCGTGATGCGGTCTTGTTCTTCCTTCAGCAGGTCGAGTGGGACGGCCCCGGCGTAGTGGGCTTGCAGGAGTTGCTTGCGTTCGGCCATCAGCCCGGCCCGGTCACGTTCGGCTTTGCCCTTGTCGGTTCTGGCCTGGGCGTAGAGCTTGTCGAACTCGTCGGTCAGCAGATGCCGCAGCGCCGAAGCGACGTGGGCGGGGATGGTGATCTGCCGGTAGAGGTCTTCGATCTTGGCTTCGATGCGGTCGACGGGCATGGAGCGTCGGGTGCAGTCGGTGCGGCGGGTGTGTTTACCGGCGCACACGAAGTAGGGATAGATGGTGCCCGTGTGGGATTTCGCGTTGCACAGGATGAGCCGGGAGGCGCAGTCCTTGCAGTACAGGGTGCCTTTCAGATAGTGGGAATGGATCTGGGTCTTGTCCTTGGCGATGTTGTGGCCTTGCAGCACGGTCTGGACCCGGTACCACAGGTCGGGTTCGACCAGGGCGGGGTGCAGTCCGTCATAGACGGCGTCGCGGAACACGACATCGCCCTTGTAATACGGATTCGACAGCATCTTGTGAATCGCGGAGACAGACGGTATCCCGGCGGGGCGTTTCGGTGTGGGCAGCCTGGTCAGGCCCCGGTCGGCGAGTTCTTCGCGCAGCGCGACGATGGAGTAGTTGCCGGTCGCATACGCCTGAAACGCCCACTGCACCAGCGGGGCACGTTCGGGGTCGATATCGACAGCGGCGACATCACGGCCCAACTCGTCGCGTTTGCGGGTGTTGATGTAGCCGAGGGGTGCTTTGCCGTTGGTGCCGCCGATGGAGGCTTTGACGGTCATGCCCTTGGAGACCTCGGCGGCGAGGTTGCGGGAGTAGAACTCGGCGATGGTGGCCATGATGCCGTGGACGAGCATCCCGGATGGTGTTTCGTCGATGGACTCGGTGGCCGACACGAGGGTGACGCCTGCTTGTTTCAGCGCGAGGTGGATGTGGACGTCGTCGGCCCGGTTGCGGGCGAGCCGGTCGATCTTGTGGACGATGCAGTAGGCGACCTGATGCGACTTGACGTACTCGATCATGGCTTGGAGGGCGGGCCGGTCGGCGGTCTTGGCCGACTCCCCGGCCTCGACGAATTCCTCGACGACGACCGCGCCCAACTCGGTGGCCTTGCGCAGGTTGGCCTCGCGTTGGGCGGGGATGGAGAAGCCCTCCTCCCTGCCGCCTCTGGTGGCTTGTTCTTTGGTGGAGACCCGCAGGTACATGACGGCCATGGTGGCGGTCGCCCCGAGATCGGCCAGCGGCTGCGGCAATGTGGCGGTGGAGGTCTTGGGCATGTTTCTTGTCTTTCCTGCTGGTCCTCGAATTGGGTTTGCCCCGGCCCGACAATGCGGGCCGGGGCTTTCCGGGTTGGTGAATGTTAGCTTGGAATCGGCCCGACTGGTACGGTTGCTGGCCTGGTCAGGGGCGGTTTTCCGTCTTTCGCCCGGCTGATCGCCAAGTTCAGCAGCGCCTGGGTCAGCAGGTGCAAATCGGGGGTGTCGTGAAATTCGGGTTCGACGAGGAAATCCCGGTCTGACCCTTGCGGTCGGGTGGCTGGCGACGGGCGGCTCATGATCCGGCTCCTTGCCGGTCGGCGGCCTCGGCGACCAGCGCCATGTAGCGGGCTTCGATGTCACGGCGTCGCTTGACGTCCCACAGGACGAGGGTGACGAAGTCGTCGTACCGATCCTGCAGGTTCGGCGGCGGTGGCCAGTCGGAGACGTCGGGGTCGGGTTCACCGGGCCAGCGGGTCACCTGTTCGGGGCGGCAGGAGTCGATGCGGCAGCCCAACTGGGCGACAGCTTCGCGCATCCGGTTCTTCCACTCGTCCAAGTCTCTGATCCAGCCGAACGGCGCGGAGCCGTGCTGGTCCGGGTCGTAGGCGGCCAGCCAGTGGGTGTGCAGCGCCGACAGGTGCTCAACGAGCAGCTTGTGGCGGTGCCAGAACGGCGGAATCACCGTCGCCGGGATCGAGAACACGACACGCAGGTCTTCGACCCACTCGTTCAAACGGAGCCATTCGAACTCGGCCTCATCTGCCGTGAGCGCGGCCCAAACGACGGGGCGCGGCGCGCCGTCAGCCGGTGCTGGGTTGCCGCTCGAGTTGGTGTCGGCGGGCTGGTCAGGTAGGTCGTCGGGCCATTGGTCGGTGACGTAGGTGGTGTCCATGCCGGTTCTCACATCCCCACCGCGACCGGCTCGCCCGCAGCGGTGGCGGGCTGGATGTCGCAGGTGTTGGTGGGGCCTTGCTGCACTCTGGGGGTGCGGTCCACCTGGTAGCGGGTGTGCAACGTGTCGTGGCCGATCTTGCGGGCGACGAACGTCTCCCTCTGCTGGGTGACGCCGTCTTTGTCGGGGGCGTCGAAGGTGTCGATGTAGCCCTCGGCGACGAACCGGTCGCCCTTCCTGAACTGCTCGGCGGCCTTGTCGGCGGTGGCCCGGAACAGAACCATGTCGTGGAAGCTGGACTCGGTTTGGGTGAAGGAGCCGTCTTCGTTGCGCAGGTAGTGCTCCTGACCGGCGCGGATGTAGGTGCGGCTGGTCCCGTCCTCGGTTCGGGAGGTGACCGGCGTCGTGGCGATGAAGCCCGACATTGACGTGGATGTTTTGATCGGCATGAGTTGGCGGTCCTTTGCGCTTGGTGCGCCCACCACAAGCCGGGGCGCTCTCACCACCCAGGTGCGAGCCGACATCCTGACCTCACAGGGTCGGCGCGTCCGGCTTCCCGCCGTGGGCTGAGGTGAAGCCGACCGGCTGGGTTGGTCCGACCGGTCGGGTCGGCCCCACCGGTTCGAGGATGCCGGAGCGCGGATGGAGCCGGTGGAGCATCAAGTCGAACGAGAGGCTGGCGGCGTCGGGACCGACCCTGTCGGCGGTGAAAACAGGCCGTTCCTCGACTTGCCCGGTGTCAGCGTTGAGGACGTCTTCGACGCCCATGCGCCCGGCGGCGACAAACTGGTCGCCGACGCGAAGCCGCGACAGGGCCGCGACGGCTGAGCGGCGCACGATCATGTGGCACAGGTCGGGTTTCAGTGCGACAACGTCACCGTCACTAGTGCGCCCAACCCTGGATTGGCCGACAGTGACATCGGCGCGAATGTGGTCGCCCTCAGGTGTTTGGACGGGCTTGTCGGCGATGAAACCCGACAGCGCCTGGGACGTCTTGATGGTCACGACGCCGCCTCACCGCCGGTTTGCAGACGGGCCTCCAGCGCCTTGCGGTTGGCCTGTAACTGGGCGGCGTCAGGGCGTGACGGCCAGGCCCGCAGGTCGGTGATGATTGGTCGGGTGGTGCGCAGCAGGGTGACGCCGACCCCGAACGGCAGGGTGCGGATCACCTCGGGCGGCATGACCGGCACCCGCCGGATTGACCGTTGCGTCGTGGTGAAGCCCTGCTCGGAGATCGTGTCCGACGTCGTCGTTTCGTCACGTTCACCGATGAGAGTGGAGATGTCCCGCAGGTCGGTGGGCGAGGATGCTCCGCCGAGGATGATCTTGACGATGGAGGCGTCCCAGATGGCTCCGGCGGCGTCTTGGCCCCACTTCTGACGCGCCTGCGACAAGGATTGAAGGACGGGCATGGTCGTGATGCCGGTGCCCCCACCCTCCGCCATCAACGTCGGCAGGGATGGCAGTGGGGCGATGTTGGCGACCTCGTCCAGCGCCAGCAGCAGCGGTGGATCGAGACGAGCACCAGGTGATTTCGCGGCGAGGCGTCGGGCTGTTTCGACGAGGTCTTCGACGAACGCCGCCACCAGCGGTGCCGAGGCCCCGGCTCCCGCGCCGGTGGCCAGCAGGAACAGCGTTCCGTGCTGCTGAAGGAAGGTGGTCGGGTCGAAGTCTTCGCCGTCCCTGGGGCTGACGGTGTCGAGGACTCTGGGGTCGGCCAGGGAGGCGAGTGCGAGGGAGACGCCTTGCCAGATGGAGTCTCTGGTGCGTGGATCGGAGTGGATCATGGCGTCGAGGGCGTCGGCCCAGCCGGTTGCGGCACCGGTGTTGGTTCGCAGGGTTTGGACGGCGTCGATGGCGGCGTTCGGGTCGAGCGTCCAGCGGAACAGTTCGGCGGAGCTTCTGTCGTCGAGGGCGGCGGCGTGAAGCAGGGATTGGAGGGCGACTCTGGTTTTGCCTTCCCAGAAGCCGCCGTTCTCGACCCCGCCACCGCCGATGCCGGTCGCTGCCGCCAGGCCGGTGGCACGGATCATTGCCGTTAATGGATCGGCGCAGCCGCGCACGGGTGACCAGCACAGGCCAGATGGCACGCCTTCGGCGAGGTGTTGGGGGTCGAAGACCGCGACCGGGCCGTGCGCTTTCCGGGCGGTCATGGTGGCGGTGAGGTTGTCGGGGCGGGTGGAGGTGGTGACGACCGCGCCGGGCGCGTCCAGAATCGCGTTGATCACGATGTGCAGACCCTTACCGGAACGCGGCGGGCCGATCAGCAAGATGCTGTCTTCGACTGACGCCCAGACTCCGACGCCGTGGCCGGTGCCGAGCAGGTAGCCGATATCGGCGGGCTTGGGCTGCTGAATCGACGGGCGCAGCGTTGCGGCGCGTTTCAGGAGGGCTCGGTCGGAGGCCAACATGCGGACTTCGTCGCGGGTGGCGGTTCCGGCGATGCGGTGTGGGTCGGTGGCCGTCTTCTCCGACGAGCGGCGAACCACGCCCCACAGCCACATGCCTGCCACGGCCAGCCCTGTCAGCGCGACGACGGTGACAGCCCAGTAGGCGACCGGGTTGAGACCGTCGGCACCCAGCGCCAAGCCTGGGTCGGTGAGATGGGCCAGTACGCCAAGACCAGCGGCCCACGACCCGGCTGGTTGCGGCTGGCCGGTGATCAGACAAGCCAGACTGCCCGCCTCGCGCAGCAGCAGCGCGAGCAGAGCGAGGCCGATCATGGCGGCGATGGCCAGGTTCAGCATGGAGTCGCGGCCCGCCGGTGCCGGTGTTTGGGGGTTCACCAACGCTCGATCTGGGGTTGCGGTCGGGCGGTACGACCGGACTCACGCCCGATCAGCAGCGTCTCCGACGTGACCCACGAAGGAAGCGTCACCGGGACAGTGCCGTCAACGTTGGCGACAGTCGTGCCGACCACGGCTACTACCGCCACCAGTTCACCTGGCTTGAAACCGTCGACCATCGGCTGCGCGTCAACTGTGGCTGGAGAGGCCGCGTCCGCCTGGCTGGGATCATTAGTCTCGGTCGGTGGTAGCGCGTGGCGAGGTCCGGCGTGGATGATCGGTTCGGGCAGTGAACTGGCGGGTGTCACCGGACGCAAGTCGATCACCCCGGACGTCACCGTCCCATCGGTTTCGGTGATCGACACGGTGAACGGCTGCTCCAGGCGAGACCACAGGTGGTCCATCAACACCCCGAAACTGTCGCGGGTCAACGGCAGCAGATCAGCGGGCGGTTGGTAGTCGACGCCGAACACCGTCACCGTCATGTGGTCGGGTGGGCTGATCGTGCAGGCGACGATGGGCTGGTCGGGGGTCCACGGCTGGAAGTCTGTGCTCATAACCGCCAGGTGCGCGGGCGGCTACCAGGCGTTCTGGCGGGCGTCAGTTGAGAACAGTCGCATCTCATCGGGATGAAGCTGTGCCGCGACGAGAAAGCTGCGGTTGCGAATGCGCCACAGGCCCTGACCGGTCGCCAGGGTCGGTAGAAGCTTCATCTCCGCACCGGTCAGGCCGAGGGCTTCGCCGGTGGCGGTCATCTGGTCGGACTCTTGCCGGTAGATGATTCGGGTCTCAGCATTCGCCAGCAGACTGGATGCCAGCGCGCGCATGGCGGTGCCTTGGTCGCCGACGTTGTCGAGGTCACCCAATCTATGGAAGATCAGCATGTTGGCGATGCCGTAATGGCGAGCCAGCCGCCACTGGGCGTCCATCCTCCGCAGCAACGCCGGGTGGGACATGAGCCGCCAGGCTTCGTCGTAGATGACCCAGCGTTGCCCGCCTTCGGGGTCGAGCAGTGCGGATTCCATCCAGGCCGACGAGCACGTCATCAACACACTGATGAGCGTCGAGTTCTCCGCGACCGCCGACAGGTCGAGGGAGATCATGGGCAGGGTCGGGTCGAAGCGGACGGTGGATGGTCCGTCGAATAGCCCGGCCAGGTCACCGGCGACGAGACGGCGCAGGGCGTGGCCGACCTGCCTGCCGTCCTCGGCCAGACGCCCATCCGGGTCGTCGGCTTGGTCGGGGGCGAGGATGTGGTCGACGACCATCGGCAACACCGGCACCGAGTTGTCTGCGACGGTCGCTGTGAGGGCGGTGTCGATTGCGGTGTGCTCCAACGAAGCCAGGCGTCGTTCCAGCACGGTCTCGGCGAGCGCGCCGATCAGGTCGCGGCGGCGCGACGCGACCTGCGTCTGCCATTCGATGTCGGACAGGTGGCCGGGCCGGTAGCCCTCATCCAGCGGGTTCAGTCGGGCGGGCAGGCCATGCCCGAGGCGGATGGCCATGCCGCCGACCGCTTCGGCGACAGGTGTGTGCTCACCCTTCGGATCACCCGGCACATACACCCTGCGCCCAAACGGCATCGACCGGGTGTAGAGCGACTTCGCCAAACTCGACTTGCCCGAGCCGACGATCCCCGCCAGCACGATGTTGGGGGCGGTGATCACACCGTTTCGGTACAGCACCCACGGGTCATACACGAACGATGATCCGCCGAACATGTCCTGCCCGACGAACACACCCTCACTCCCGAGTCCGCCCTCAGCGAGAAACGGGTACGCCCCCGCCAGGGTGGCGGTGGTGTCCTGATGGGCAGGCAGCCGGAACCGGCCAGAGGTGCGCAGCGTGGCCGGGCCTGGTTCACCGGCGGCGGGCAGGAACGTGGTGTCGGTGGCCTCGGCGCGAGCTTGCGCCGTCTGCGCCCTCATCCGGGCGCGGTCCTGTGATCGCGCGTCGGCCACGGCCTGCTTGGCCTGGCGGGCTTGCTTGCGCCGGTCGCGCCGGGACTGCCGGGCGGGCTGGACGAGGACGGCGGCGTGCGTGTGTTGGCTTAGTTCCACATCTGCCAGGTGAGCCGTCCGCCCCCAGTGCAGGAGGTGTCCCTTTGAGCCGGGCCGCATCGCAAGGTTCACGCTGCCCGGCACAGCGGCAGCGCGGCGACGGTGAACGCCTGGGCTTGCTGGCCGACGAGTATTCGGGTTTCGCAGGAGGCTTGGACTGCGGCTTGTTCGATGGCCGCGACGGCGGCCTGCAACTTGTCCTCGCTCGGTGCGCTGATGGCGATGAGTCCGGTGTAGCGGCAGATGCCGTGCCCGCTGGTGAGGTCGGCTTCTTGTTGGAGGACGTCGTGGTATTCGGCGGTTTGAGCGGCGTCTTCGATCTGGCCGATCTTCTGACGTTGGGCTTGGTCGGCGATGTGCTCGGTCTTCTTCCGGCGTATGTCGCGGGCTGCCTGGTCGGCCCGCATCGGCGTGCAGGTCAGGGAGAAGGCTCGCCGGATGCCCGAGGACAGGAGAATCGGCGCGAGGAAGCCGGGGAACACTTGGGCGCGCGGCCACTCGCTGATCCACAACACGGCGTGGTGGGCGGTGTCGGTGCGCAGGCCGTCCCAGGTTTCGTGGACGGCAACCGGCCCGGCGGTGGCGAGGTCGCGTCCAATGGTCGGGTTGCGTTCCAGGTCACCGGAGGCGGCGGGGTCGTAGGCGGAGCGGAGCATGAACGCGACCTGGGCGGGGTCGAGCCACCGCCCAGGGTTGAGGTCGGCGGAGCGTAGCGCGGTGGTCAGGGTGTTCATCTCTTGGCCGAGGACGGACGCAGCGCCTTTCATGCCACCTCCGGCGGCACGGATCGCCTTGCCCGCCGCTTTCATGTCGAGTGCGAGGCTGATGGTGGTGGCGTGGCGTTCGGAGGCTGGCCCGGCGCGCTGGATGAGGTCCTGGTAGACGCGGGCGGTCCAGGTTCCGTCGTCGTGGCCGTGGCGTCGCCACCAGTCGGCCAACCCACTACCGGAGTCAGGCAGGGTGCGCTCCAGTATCTGCAACCGAGCGATCCGCCCCGACCGGGTGCAGGTGGCTAGGACACGGCTCCAGGTGTCGACGCGGCGCTGCTGATCCGCCGGGTCGAGCAGCACGAACGACGGATGCGTCACCTCGACTATTGCGGTCAGGGTTTGCTGGTGTGGGTCGTGGGTCATGCACGCCCCGGTGGCCGGATCATCCCACTGCCGCAGAGCGGCGGCGTCGCCGGGTAGGGCGAGGGTTCCGGCGGGTCGTGGTTTGGCGAGGTTCTTCTTGAACACGGTTTGTCCTTGGTAGGTGCGGGTGGCCCACTGCCAGGCGATGGGTGCCCATTCGATGAGCTTGCGGCCCTGCACCGGCACGAGAGCCAGAGCCAGGGCGGGCAGCCAGATCAGCGCGGAGACGGCCAGCGGGATCGACCCGCCGATGTACAGGGCGGCGACCAGTGCGATGGCGGCGGCACCGAGGCAGCCGAGTTGGGCTCCAGACAGGCCCAGCAGCAGGCCACGTTTGGCGAGCCGGGAGAACTTCACCGGGCTCAGCGTGTAGTCGTCACGAGCGGTAGTGGCTGGCATGGGTCAGGCCGCCTGCGCTGGGGCTGGTGGCGGCTCGGGCGGCGGTGTGCCGCCGGTCGGGGTGAACACCGTCATCGACGGCGTGGGCGTCGGTGCGGACGGTGGTGTGGGTTCGGCGGCTTCCCCCGCACTGTCCGCCGCGCCCGCGACCGTTCCGCCGAGGGCTGGTCCGGCTTCGGCGGCACCCTGGACGACTTGCGCGCCGATGATCACAGCGGCTGCAGGCCCAGCCGCAGCAGCCGCACCACCGGATGCGCCTGCGCCGGCGGAACCGGCACCGGCCCCAGCCGCCCCGTCAGTCGCCGCCACATCCGTCGACGTCGTGCTCGCCGTGGCGGGTGACGGGCTGGACGGGGACGGTGTTGATCCGCCAGACGACCCCGAGCCGCCACCGAGCGTCGATGGCGGGTTCGACGGGGTCGGTTTGATCGGGACGGGCCGGTTCAGCGCCGACTTGGCTTCCTGCTCCGCCGACATCAGGTGGTACATGTCCGCGCCCATGAAGGAGATGAACTTGTACGCCATGTACGGGGCGAACGTCGCAATCAACATCACCACCACACCGGTCACCGCATCGCCGACCGACTGCAGATCAGGCTCCAAGGGTGACCCGGCCATGGAAACCCCGACCAGGAGGGTGACGACCAGGACGAGCTTCGACAGGATCATGGCGATCACGAAGCTGGCCCATTTGCCGAACCAGCCCCTGGCGTGATCCCACGATGAACCGGCCATGGCGAACGGGCCGAACACCAACGCGACCAGCAGCAGCGCCTTCCTGATTAGCAGGCTGAACCAGACGACGAGGGCCGAGCTGATCGCCAATCCGGCGAGGAAAATCGTCAAGATCGCCCCGGCACCGGGTGCGGCGATATCAATGCCGGTCAGCCCAGCGGCCAGAACGGCGATCTTGCCTCCCATCGACTCCATCGTGTTCCCGGTGGCCTGCACGATGCCGATGCTGATCTGGTCCGTAGCCTCCAGGAGCAGTCCGGTCAGGGTGAGGATGAGGAAAGAGCCAAGCACGGCTTTCGCCAACCCGGTGACGGCCCTGCCTAACGCTCCGGGTTCGTGGCGTATCAGCCCGGTGATCAACTGGAAGCAGAAGAAGATGAGCATCACCATGACGGCGACGCCGAACATCAGGGCGTAGACCTTGGTGTATTGGGGGTTGGTGACGTCGACCAGGGTGGTCTTGTCGAACACGTTCCACACTTGCTCGAACACCCACCCGGCGGCTTTGCCGCAGGCGGAGGCGAGCCAGTCGAACGGGGCGGACACCAGCGAGGCTGCGCCTTCGCCGACTTTCTCGCACACGTAGCTGATGCCGGGGACGTCGCACACACCCATCTGGGTTCCTCACTTCCTCTTGGCCGGTCGGTTTGGGTCAGACTGTTTGACCGACGTGCCAGAAGAAGTTGATCAACGTGACGGATGCCCCGCAGATGACGGCGGCGGCACAGGACACGATCACACCCAGCTTGCCCCGCGACGCCATGTGCGGGTTGGAGGAGTTGGAGCCGAAGCCCCAGATGATCGCCGAAATGATCAGCGCCAGGACGGAGAGGATCAGCCCGACGGTCATGATCGCGCCGACGATGGTCTTCAACTGGGCGATGCCTGGCAGGCCGGAGTCGTTCGGGGAAATGTCGATGTCCATCGGCAGCATGGCCAACTGGGCGGCGATAGTAGGTATGAGGGAGATCATGATCGGGCCTTCCGGGTCGAGATAGCCCGGTCGCTCCGGGTCGCTCCGAAGGTGCGACGCCCGCTCCTGCCCAGGTCAGCTTGGCGCTGGACTTCCGACATCGGGCCGGGCATTGTTGTTGGTGCCGGGCGCTGTTACCTGCCGTGGGATCGAGCAGGACACGACAACAACGACCGCCCCTTACGAGGGGCAAACCTGAGCACTGCCCCGGACGCAGACCCTGACCCACAGTCCTCGCGTCCGAACGGCACATCATGATCCGGCTCGTCTTCCACCTGGTCACCACGGCTTATTGGTGGCTGCACGCCCACGCTCCCACCAACCGCCTCGTTCAGCGGGTCCGCTCAGCACCCCGCCTGGGCTGGACGCCCATCTGCCTGCTGATCGCCCTGGCCTGCCTCACCACCGCCGCCGGACTGGGTGCCGCGATCCAGCACGGCGCACCCGGCTGGCTCAACCTCGCCGTCCTCGCAGCCTTGTGGGACGGAGTCAAAATCGGTTGCCTCGCCCCTGCGAACGTGGCTTGGACGATCCGGGCGCGGCTGGCCTGTCGCCGGTACAACCAGCAAACCGACGCGGCGATGCGCGAGGCCGCGTCGATGGCAGATGGAACCGTACCGGCCCGAACGTGGGGATCATTCGCCGCGTATCGCAGAAGCCTCGGCGTGTAGCCAACGCCCTACAGGTGGCTGCCCAAGTGAATCAACCAGTTGACGAGCGCGACCCCAGCCCCAGCGGCTGCGGCGGTGCCGAGGGCGATGAGGACGCCGACGCGGCCTTTGGTCTCCAACTGGTAGTTCCCTGTGCCGGAGCCGAGGGCCCAGCAGATCGCGCAGACGATCAGGGAGGCGACGGCGGCGACCAGCACGATGGTCAGCAGCGCGCCGATCACCTGCTCAATGCTGGTGCCGCCCAGGGCGGAGAAGTCTGGTCCCATCAGTTGCCTCCCGTGTAGCAGCCGGTCGTGGTCGTTCCGGGGTCGGTCAGGTCGGTCGCGCCGTGGGCGGCAAGCCATTGATCGGAGTCGACGGGCTGGCCGTTTTGCCCGCCTTGCCGGATTTCGAAGTGGAGATGGGGGCCGGTGGAGTTGCCGTTGGAGCCGACGTCGGCGATGTGCTGACCGGCCACGACCCGGTCTCCGGCCTTGACGTACAGGTGGTGGTCCCACATGTGCCCGTACAGGGAGGCGACGCTCTGCCTTCCGACCGAATGCTGGATGATGATGGCGTTGCCGTAGCCGGACATCGGCCCGGCGAACACGACGACGCCGTCGGCGGCGGCGAGGATGGGTGTGCCGTCGGGTGCGGCATAGTCGGTCCCGGCATGGAACGCCTCGACCCCGGTGATCGGGTGGACCCGCCAGCCGAATCCCGAGGTCTTCACCCACGTCCCAGCAGGCAGCGGAAACACCACCGAGGTGGTCTCCGGCACCGACGAGTCACTCGAACCGCCGCCGCCCGACTGGGTGAGCGTGGTGAGGATCGTCTCTGCGACGGGCTGCCACGTCTGGTAGCGGTCCGGGTAGGCGGACACCTCGACTGCTTGCGCCGCCTCACCCAAAGAGAACGTCTGCCAATTCTTGATGTCCAAGAGGCCGCGTGGGGAGCTGTGGTTGGGGCCGGTCGGCCCGCCGTAGAACGCTCTGGCCTGGTAGGTCGGGTCCATCAGGTCGGCAACGCTGCCCCAGCCGGATTGGGGGCGCATCTGGAACAGGCCGAGCGAGTCGTGGTCGGCCCCGTCGCCGTCGTGGGGATAGTTCGCGGAGTCGGGGTAGGCGGTGGTGTTGACGAGCATCCGCAGCCTCGACTCGGTCAGTGCCGCCATCAGCGCGATCAGGATGCCGTCGCGGGTGACGCCGGATGTGCGGCTGCCGACGGTGATGATCATCGCCGCATGACCCAACTGGGTGCGGTCCAACGTCACGGTTATTCCGTCGCTGGTGGTGGCGGTCAGGCTGTCGGGGATCGGGCCGACGGCGAGGCTGCCGGTGACGCAGGTGGCTTTCGCTGCCGGGTTCATCAACACAGCCACGCCCAGCAGCGGCAGGACGGGGCCGAGCATGAGCACCGCCACCAGGAGGATGCCGATCTTCTTCACGGCAGCCTCACTGCAACGGGTTGCCGAGTTGGCCGAGCCGCATCAGATGGCATTCCGGGAAAGACGGCGCGCAGGTGATGAACATGGTGAACGCGACCGGCTGGTCGCTGACGGCGTGCTGCCCAAACGCCGTCCCTTCGCGGTGGCGGGTGCCGGTGATCGTGTAGGCGAGCGTGCCCGGCAGCAGTTGGCCCGGCGATGCGGAGGCGGTGATGCCAGGCCACGACGCCGGGATCGCCGCGCTGGCGATGTCGAGTTGCTGCACGGTGTGGTAGCCGCGCAGCGTGGCCCAAGTGTCCGCGTCGGGCAGGTAGGCGTCGAGGTCGGAGACCAAGCCGGGGGCCTCATTACCCGTCGGGTCGGCCCAGCCGAGCAGCCGATCCCGGATCGCCGCCGGGGTGTCGGTGGTCGAGTCCCAGTCGAACAGGGCCGATGCGGCCAGCCGGACGAATGACTGAGGGTCGCGGCTTGGCGCTGGGCTGCCGCTTGGCGTCGAGGCTGGTGCCGTGCTCGTCGGATCACTGGCCGCCGTGGCCGCCGGTATGGGCCGTGGGGGTGTGAGTATCCCGTACACGCCGACACCGCCCAGCCCGAGCAGCACGGCGGCGGTGATGATGAGAATCACGGTGCGCGCCCGGTGGGGCTGGGGCTGTTGGGTGTCGGTGCAGCGCATGGCGGCCTCCTCGGTGCTGGATGGTTCGACCATCAAGTGCGCCGCACGCCCCTGGAACAGCAGCGCCGCCCCTGACCGGTGGACGGCCGGGGGCGGCGTGCGGGGTGGGCCGAGGGGTCAGGCGGGGTTGCGGAGGTCGGCGACGGTGTCGCGGAAGGTAACCGAGTTGTCGATGGTTTGGCTGAACTGGTCCCACTGGGCGTCTGTCAGTCCGGCGGCGACCAGTTTCGGGTCGACTTGGGTGGTCCAGTCCTTCATCTCGTTCCACGTCCAGGTGAACCACTTCACCGTCCTCATCGGCGGTGTTTTCTCCTTGTTCGCGGCACGTACCGGGATCGGCTTGTCGGGGGTGCGGGCGGCCTTGACCCGGTCAAGAGCGGCACGGGCCGCCTTGTCCAGATCAGCCGGGCTCATCTGGCCGGTGTCCTCCAGCTTCCGCAGCAGGATCGCCCCAGAACGGGCGGCATCGCGCACCCCGCCGGTCTCAGCCTCGTCGGCGGCGACATGTTCGAGGTCGTCGATACGGATCAGGGAGCGCAGCGCGGTGAACAGCGGGTCGACCGCCGCACCGTCCTCAATCTGCTTCAACGCGTCGACAGCCTGCTGGCGGATCGCATCCGGCCTGGCTTCGTCGGCGGCGGCCTGCCGGATGGCGGCGATCCGGTCCAGCGTGAAGTAGGAGGCTCCGCCGAGGATCTGGGCGGCTTGGCTGCGGGTGTCGCCGAGCGGTCCCGCAGATTCTCCGGGACCGCTACTCGGGTCATCCTCCGGTGCCGCAGATTCTGCGGCACCGCTGCGGTCGGGGCGCACGCCGCCGGGGCCGAACTGAGTTGCTTGTTTGCGGCGGGCGGCGTCGGCGGCGATCTCCGTCTTCAACTCCTCATACAGGTCCGCCATCTCGGTGACCGTGTACGGCTTCAGGTTGGTCTGGTCTTCTCGTTCGGCCATCATCGCGGTCAACCGCTGCGACAGGCCGACGCGGACCCACACGTTGACGGTCCGCCAACCCAACTGTTTGATTGCCGCCAACCGGCGTGCCCCGCACACCAGGACGCCCTCCTCGGTGACCGTCAAGGGCTGCAACAGCCCGTGCTCGCGGATCGAGGTGACCAGGGCATCCAGGTCGCCGAGGTCTTTGCGGTGCCGGGCACCGACGGTGATGCCGTCGACAGCCCAATCGAGTTCGACATGGTTCTTGTTGCCCATCAGGCCGCCTCTTCCACATCGGGGGCGGTCTGGGCGACCGCTCCGATCAACGTCTGGTCACCACACAGGTGCGCGACGGTCTCCCCGAGCGCCAGGCGCAGCAGCACGCCCTTGCCCGTATCCGTCATGTCGCCGCCGGCCGTACCCAGCAGGAGCCGCAGCAGCGCGGTCCACGACGCTGCCGGGAGTCCGGTAATCGCCCGCCAGCGCCGCTCCCGGCGCAACGCCTCGTAGGCGGACGGGCGTGATCCGGCGTCGGCCAGTTTGCGCAAGATCACCTCGATGGCGACCACGGTGGCGGCGTGCGGCCAACCGCAGCCAGTGAACAGGGCGGCGAGAGTGTGGACCTGTTCGGGGATGGATGCTGGTGCGTCCGATTCGGACTCACCGGAGCACTCGTCGGGGAACTGGACGGCGAAGGCCGGGTTGTGTTCCCAGATCGGCAGGTCGCGTTCGCAGAACCGTTCCGCCCGGCACCCCGACAGGCCACCCCGCCGAGCCGTGTCGATGCTGGTGAGGGCTTCGTCGGCGAACTGCCAGGCCCGGAATGTGGTGGCCACGGCGGTGACGATGACACCCCACGGGTCGATGCCGTAGCGGACGGACGGGTTGCGCATCGCCTCGAAACACGCGGCCATCGCATCAGCAGGTTCCAGGCCGTGTTTGACAGCCAACTGGGCGAACCGGTTAGCCGCATACACGATGAGCGGCTCGGCTTCCGGGTCGGTGTTCCAGCCGTTCTCGGTGTTGCAGATGCGGATCAGCACCCGGCGCAGGTACTCCGAATCGGCAAACGGACACGGATCATCGGCCAGTGACAGCGCCTGGGTGGTCTCATCTGCCGCCGAGATGTGGGCAGACGCCCCGAATGCGGTGGTGGTCATGCGCCCACCGCCTGCCCTTGCGAGACTGCCTGGGTGTGGCCGAACGAGCCGACCGGCGGCAAGCTCACAGCCTGGCGGGCGGTGCCTCGCCGGGAGGTGGCGATCTGCGACATGCCATGCCGCATCCGCTTGACCACGTTCTCCTGCCCCGAAGCGTGCAATCGGGCAACCGGGTGCCGTGGCTGTTGAGCAGGTCCGAGGCCCGCACCCACTGCAACCCCGTCTTGCCCGACGCCGAGGTCGACTGCGGTTGGGTGGTGGTCTGCTTCTGCAGGGCCGGGTCGGACAGCCGCTCCAACATGGACGCTTCCTGCGCGGTGGTCTCGGGTTTGTGGAGTTCGGTGGTGACGCGTTGACGCACGTCTCGGGTGTCTTGGCTCATTGGAGGTCTCCTGTCATCTGGTCAGTGGGCGGGGAAGGCTTCAGATAGCGGCGCACCGACCCGGTGGACACGTCCATCGCCTGGGCGATCTCCGTGACCGACAAACCGGCATCCCGCAAACCCACGGCCTTCTCCGCCCTCCAGGTGCGCGACCAATCCCCAGCCGACGCCCCATCACCGGCCTTCACATCGGACTTCGGAGTCTCAGACGGCATCGACGGCGAACCGAGCAGCCCTTCCTCTGGCGCGACGGATGGTCCAAGGGCCGTCAGCATGGGTGGGATCGTTGACCCGAGGGGCGGCGACTGCGCGCCTCGAAGCATCGGAGCCGGTGCTTCTGCGAGCGCGTCCGCCCTTGCCGCCGGGGGCAAGTCGCCCTCCACTGCCGATTGGTCTGGCAGTTCGGGCGTGGGCCGGTTGGGCCGGGTGAGGATGACCGTCATGTGTGTCGAAGCCAAGAGCACCATCGGCGGGATCGTGGCCACCCCGACGGCGATCCACGTCGGCTCGACGGTCGGCAACCGGGCCGCCTGCAGCGCGTTCCCGATGATTGACGTGGCAGCTCCTGCTGCGAGCAGTAGCCAGGCGAACCCGGTGCCGGGCCGTCCTGCCCTGGCGACGACGCCGACGGTGGCGACGATGATCAAGCCGTCGACGATCAACGGCCACTCCCACGCCTGCGCCGGATCGATCCCAGACCGCAGCGCCAGGTGCATCAACGACGTGAACGACAGCGAGAACGCGCCCGCCGCCAGGGCAACAGTGCCGACGATGCCGACAGCAGCCACCCACCGGAACGCCGGACGGTTCGACCGCGCCGTCATAGGACCACCGCCTCGCGCATTGGAACGGCAGTCGTTGCTGGCGCGGCTGGAGGACTGCTGGCGCTGGTGGCCGGATGGGCGTGGCGGTACGCGGAGGTGATGGTGGTGCAGATTTCGCGGTCGAGGAGGCCCGCGTCCTGGCCAGCGGCAGCCAGCACGGACAACGCCGTGTCGCGGTCATGGCCGGTCTCGGCCAGACGACAGGCAGCCCAGAACAAGCCCTGGTTACGTTCACCTTCGGGACGGCCCGCAACCCACGACGCCAGCCTCGACGTGTCCGTACCGCTCGAACGGCGGATGATCCGACCGGCAAGCCGTCGATTGGCATGGACCGGGTCGAGAGCGTCGCGCAGCCGTTTGGAGTCCACCGGACGCGGATCAGCCTGCGTGCCGATCAGCCGATAGGACATGGGCTGCCCGCCGATCTGCACGGCGGAGGGCGGGACGATGATGTAGCCGCCAGCGCCCCGGAAGTCCACATGCGCGCTCCCACACGCCCACGACGACTGCGGACGCCCTGGATCGGCTGGGTAATACAAGTGGGTGCCACCCGACGGCGTCGTCACCCACGCCGCCCAACTGTCCGCGCCGATCTGACGCTCAACCCGGTCGAAAGCGGCATAGCCGTCGCCCGTGGGGCGGACATCAATGTCGACCACATCGACACCCGACATCGGCCCGGTCGGCACACCCAGGTTCGCGTCCGGCCACCGGCCCCACCACGCCGACACCTGACGTACATTCGTGGTCGCGTCGAGGAACCCATGCCTGGTCAGCGGCGTCTTCCCGCTCGGCACACAGGGGAAGATCGGCAGACCGGCGCGCGCCACCGCCAACGCAGCGCGCGCGTTGGTCTGAGCCTGTGCGCTGATGAGCAACGCGGCGAGACCGCTGCTCGTCTGAGCGTTCCAGGGGACGGATTCTGGTGAAGCCATGGTTGCCTTCCGCTTGCTGATGGGGGTTGTGCCCACCAGGTACGCGGCACACCCCGACAGCAACATGGCGAGGAAATGGGGCGCGTCGCGTCCCACCACTTCACCCGAGACGACGACAGCCCAGAAGGCTCACTGCTCGAAGATGTCCAGATCTGTATCGAGCATGTCCAGATCTGTATTGAGGTCGGCGAGGCGCGGCTGGAGCCAGGCGCGGTACGCAGTCGGCGTCATCCCCACCGCATCACGAAACACGCGCGCCGCTTGGCCTGGATTCGACCAGCCCAAATCCTGGGTAATTACCCTGACCGGCCTGCGGGTGTTGACCAGCAACAAGACCATGTGTTGCACCCGCAGCGAGTCTCGGTAGGCCAACGGCGTCTTGCCCATGGCGTCGGTGAACAGCCGCGACAACTGGCGGGCCGACACATGGACGGCGGTGGCTAACTCATCCAGGCCCAGCGGCTCCCGGTAATGCTCACGCAGCGTTTGCCGGGTGGCCTGCACTGGCCCCTCCATGGGCTGCAGCACCCTCGTCGACGCCAACGACGCCCGATGGGACACGTCCTGCGGCCCGCACGGCTCGCTGTTCAGCCGGGATTCGAGCTGTGGCATGACCGCTTGGAGAAGGGTGAACAGCAGGTGTGTTGCGTGGTGGTAGCTGGCTCGCAGTCCGCGTCGTTTCGTCAGGTCGGACAATTCGTCGACCGCTGCGAACACCGCATCTCGGCAAGTCGGATCAACGCTGACGACCTGGGAGGGTTTGGGGCAACACCACTCGACCAGGGTGTGAGGGGCAAGGTCGGCGATGGCCCACGGCGCGGCCCCGAACTGGACATGGGCGCGAAGGTAGTCTTCCGATACGAACACGGACGTGGCCTTCAGCAGCCCTTCGGGTTGGATTCCGCAGGGGGCGTCCGGCATGAGCACGACCACCGACCCTGGCTTAACCCACTCGGCCTGGGCATTGTCGCGGTGGGTCACCCGGCCCGTGCCCTGGCGGATGACGATGTACTCACCCCAGTCGTAGGCGGCTGGTAGTAGGGCGCGGCGTACCGCGAGCGAGTGTGCGCAAAACGGCACCCCCGGCTCGACGATGAAATGCCGCCTCGACGGGTCAGCCGGGGCGACCCGCGCCCTGGGCATGCGTCCATTCTCCCAGCCCGCTCGGCCAACCGGGTGCTGCCATCCTGAACCAGGCGTCCGTCACAGGGTTGCGTCCTGCCTGGTCAGCGCCATGACACGGATCAGATCATCGCGGGGAGAGTGATTCTTGGTCTGCTCTCCCGTCGCCAGCGAGTTGATCCGCGCACGCAACGCCACTGTTCGAAGTGACGCAATGAACGACGACATCGTCAGGAGGCTCTGACGCCCACCATGACGCGCGCCTCGTCAGAGTCGACCATCGCATCCAGAGTCACGGCACTCAGTCAGATCAGCCTCGCAGTCCTCGTCTGTATCTGCCTCGGCAACTGCTCTCAGACCCCCGCGTGCCGCTTTCCGTCTTCCGAGCCGCTGCCGCGCCTCATCTGGACCACACGTCTGGCAACAGAGGGTCGCGCCGCTCACCTTGCTCCCGGAAGGGAGTGTCGTGACGGTTTCGATGCGGCTGATGAACGCCGGGGACGGCGTCAAGTATTTCTTCGAGTCGGTCGCCGCAGGCGACGGCGACCGGGATCTGTCGACGCCGCTGACGCGGTATTACACGGAGGCCGGTTGCCCGCCGGGTGAGTGGGTCGGGTCGGGTGTCGCGTCATTGGGCGGGCAGGTGAGTGTCGGCGACACGGCGGGTGAGCGTCAGCTTCAGATGCTGATCGGTGAGGGCCGTCACCCGACGACCGGCCAACTGCTCGGCGAGCCGTACCGCCGCTTCGCGTCAGTGGCTGAGCGTGTCGACCAGCGTGCCAAGGCGCTCAGCCCAGCCCTCACCGAGGCTGAGCGTGTTGCGGCGTTGGCGGAGATTGAGCGTGACGAGTCTGAGCGCGGTACTCGGCGGGCGGTCGCCGGGTTCGACTACACGTTCTCCGTGCCGAAGTCCGTCAGCGTGTTGTGGGGTGTGGCCGACGGCGGCACGCAGGCGTTGATCGCGCAGGCGCATCATGACGCGGTCGCCGACGTGCTCGGCTTCATGGAACGCGAGGTCGTAGCCACCCGGACGGGCTCTGGCGGGCGCAACGGCGCGGTCGTCCAATCTGACGTGACCGGCGTGGTGGCCACCTCGTTCGATCACTACGACTCGAGGGCTGGTGACCCGCAGTTGCACACCCATGTGGTGATCGCCAACCGGGTCTGCGCTCTCAAGGACGGCAAGTGGCGCACCATCGATTCCCGTCCGATGCACGCCGTGGTCGTCACCTTGTCGGAGTATTACAACGCGCTGCTGGCCGACCGGCTGACCAGGGTGCTGGGTGTCGGCTGGGATGCTCGTGAGCGGGGCCGGGACCGGAATCCGGCCTGGGAGATCACCGGCGTCGGGGCTGATCTGATCGGCGAGTTCTCCTCCCGTTCCCATGACATCGACGCTGAGAAGGACCGCCTGGTCGCCGCCTACACCACCGCACATGGCCGACGCCCGTCCTCGCGGATGATCATCAAGTTGCGCCAGCAGGCGACATTGGCGACCCGGCCCGCCAAGCAGATGCACTCGCTGGCCGAGCTGACCGACTTGTGGCGGCAGCGTGCCACCGGAATATTGGGCGAAGACGCAACCGGCTGGGCGTGGCGGGTGATCTCAGAATCCGACGCCATCGTCATCCGTGCCGACAACATCCCGTTGGACATGATGGACGCTCTGGCCGCGTCGGTTCTGCAAGCGGTGGGTGAGAAACGCTCGACGTGGCGGCGGTGGAACCTGCACGCCGAGGCTTCGCGGCAGACGATGGGCTGGCGGTTCGCCACGACCGAAGACCGGGAGGCGTTGACCGGCCAGATCTGTGATGCCGCCGAAGCCCAATCGCTGCGGCTGACCCCAGACGCGATGACCGCGCCAGACGAGTTCCTGCGCCTAGACGGCACCTCCAGGTTCCGGCCTCGGCATATGACCGTCTACTCCTCCCAAGACCTGTGGGACGCCGAAACCCGGCTGGCCGGGCTAGCCGAGACGTTCACTGCACCCGTGGTCGGCTTCGCCACCATTGACCGGATCGTCAACCAGCCGGATCGTCAGGGGCGGACGCTCGGCCAAGACCAGGCCGAGGCGCTGACAAGGATCGCAACCTCGGGACGCGTGGTGGACGTGCTGGTCGGCCCGGCGGGCGCGGGCAAGACCACCGCTCTCGGGTCGCTGCGGACAGCCTGGGAGACCGAGCACGGTGCCGGGTCGGTGGTTGGCCTTGCCCCCTCGGCAACCGCCGCCGCCGTGCTGGGCGAAGACTTGGGCATCGGCACGGAGAACACAGCCAGATGGCTCGCCCTCCACGACCACACCGGGCTGGAGTTCCAGCCCGGCCAGTTGGTGATCGTCGACGAAGCCTCCCTGGCGGGCACCTTCACCCTGGACCGGCTCGCCGCCCTGGCCAACCAGGCTGGAGCGAAAGTGCTGCTGGTGGGTGACTGGGCGCAACTGCAGGCCGTCGACGCCGGAGGCGCGTTCACCATGCTCGTCGCCAACCGGGCCGACCCACCCGAACTGTCGGACATCCACCGCTTCACCAACGTCTGGGAGAAGACCGCTTCCCTCGGGCTGCGACATGCCGACCTGGCAGCCATCGACCAGTACGAGACGCACGGCAGGCTCGTCGCAGACGATCTCGACCAGGTCACGGCCCAGGCGTATGAGGCATGGCGCGACGACACCAGCCGAGGTGTCGCCTCGCTGCTTGTCGCCGATGCCCTGACCACGGTGCAGGAGCTGAACCGGCAGGCTCGCCACGACCGCATCCTGGCCGGTCTGGTCGCCCCCGACCACGAGATCACCCTGGGTGACGGCAGCCGCGCTTCCGCCGGGGATGTCGTCATCACCCGCCTCAACAACCGCCACCTGCAAGCCGGACGCACCGGCTGGGTCCGCAACGGCGACCGCTGGACCATCATCAAGACCCACGTCGACGGATCGATCACCGTCCGCCGCGCCGGACACACCCGAGGCGGCACCGTCACCCTGCCAGCCGACTACGCCGCCGAACACTTGGACCTCGGTTACGCGGTCACCGCGCACAGGGCGCAGGGCGTGACGGTCGACACCTGCCACGTCCTGGTCACACCGACGACGACCAGGGAGAACCTGTACGTCGCCATGACCAGAGGCCGCGACTCGAACCTCGCCTACGTGGCTACCGACCGGCCCGACGACTCCCACGATCAGCCGCACCCGTCCGACAATCCCGAGGCGACCGCCCGGTCGGTGTTGGCCGGAGTGTTGTCCAACTCGGGCGCGGAGTTGTCTGCCCATCAGATGCGGCAGGCTGAGGCGGAGCAGTGGGGCAACACGGCCCAACTCCGGGCCGAGATCGAAACGCTGATCTCAGCCGCGCAGCAAGGCCGCTGGGCGGCGCTCGTCGGCGCGTGTGGCCTAGACACCACCCAGGCCGAAGCAGTGCTCGCATCGGAGGCGTTCGGCCCGCTGTGCGCGGAACTACGCCGCGCAGAAGCCAACGGCCTTGATCCGGAACAGGCACTGCCGCGCCTGGTTGCCGTCCGCAGCCTCGTCGGCGCAGTCGACATCGCCTCCGTTCTGCACGGACGCCTGGCCAGGTACATTGACACCGCGACTACCGACCGTCGGGTCCGCACCGCACCTCGGTACACGCTCGGTCTAGTCCCACAGACCACCGACCGGCTCGATCCGGTGATGGACCACGCGGTGCGAGAACGTGTCCAAGCCATGCGGCGGCGGGCAGAGGATCTGCTGCGTCAGGGCACCGACCGAGATGAGCCGTGGGTTGCGGCGCTGGGGCCAAGACCGACCGACGCGCGCGAAGCGCGACATTGGGATGAGACGGCGCTCGCTGCCGCCGCCTACCGGGATGCTTGGGGCGTGGTCGACCCGACGCCATTAGGGAACCCGTCAAGTCTCAAGCAGCGTCAGGACGCGGCACGAATCGCCCCGGCACTCAACCGCCAGTCGCACGCCACAGCCAGACCAACCCCGCAAGCCGCACCGGACACCTCGCCGCATTTGTGACTGTGGCAGGTGGCCTACAACGGCGGCGATCCGAGTCCCCTGACTGGGTGGCCCTACCACCGTGCCGCATTGACGGGCGTCAATAGGTAGGGATACTCTCATATTTATGAGTGTCGATACATATGAGAAGCCGTGATGGTCGTCGTCGATCCGTCTGGACGGCTCGCCCCGCGTCGCGCCTCTCGTCAGGGTTAGTCCTGTGCGCAGCATCGCCCGGATTCTTCTGCTCGGACGCGAGCTATGGCCCCTTTGCGTCGCGGTCGCGCTTACGGCGATCATCCAAGCTGCGACGACTCTGATCGTCCCGTCGATCATTGCCGCAGCCACTGGCGTCGTCGTGGCTGCCCAGGCGGGCAAGGCCGTTGATCCGGTGTCGTCGGTGGTGTGGCTGGCGTTGGGCTTGTTCGCCACAGCGGTCGTGGCCACGGTCGTCTCCAATGTGGGCGGGTATTTCGGCGATCTCATGGCCGTCCGATTGCGGGCGATCATGTCCCATCGCTATTTCGAACACCTGCTGCGTCTCCCGCAGCGGTACTTCGACTCGGAGCTGACCGGCACGATCATCGGACGGCTGCAACGCTCGATCACCGAGACGTCCTCGTTCTTCAACGCCTTTGCGAACAACTTCTTCCCCATGCTGCTGACCGTGGGGGCCGCACTGGTCATGGCAGCCACCTATTCGCCGTGGCTAGCCGTCCTGCTGGCGGCGATCTACCCCATTTTCATGTGGCTGACGGCCCTGACGTCTCGGCGGTGGCAGGGCTACGAGACGCGGAAGAACAAGGACTACGACATTGCGAACGGGCGTTTCTCCGAGGCGATCAGCCAAATCCGGGTCGTGAAAAGCTTCGTGCAGGAGCTACGCGAACTGCGGCTGTTTGACGCCAAGTACGACGAGACCGTGTCGATCACCGCGAAGCAATCCCGGTGGTGGCATCTCATGGACGTTGCCCGCCAAGGCGTCCTCAACATCGTTTTTCTCGGCATCTACTTGATCGTGTTCGTCCAGACAGCACGGGGACTCTTCACGGTCGCGGCCATGGTGCTGCTCGTGCAACTCATCGCCATCGCACGCGGGCCTGTCACATCGATGAGCTATCTGGTCGACTCGGCCCAACGCGCCATCACCGGCTCCAAGGACTACCTGGAGGCTCTGACCGAACGCCCCGAAACGGGGTCTTTGCCCGAGGTTGCGGGAATGACCATGCCAGGGATTGCCGATGCGCCTGCCATCGAGTTCGAGCATGTGTCATTCAGCTACGACGAAACCCCAGTGCTCAGCGACATCAGTTTCGTCGTTGAACCCGGCGAACGCATTGCCATCGTCGGCGAGAGCGGCGGCGGCAAGACGACGCTCACCAGCTTGCTGCTCGCCTTGTACCAGCCAAGCCACGGATTGATCCGCCTTGCCGGAGTGAACATCGCCGATCAACCGGCGACGAGTATCCGCAGCCATATCGCCGTGGTATTCCAGGACGCCTCGCTGTTCTCCGGTGCGATCCGGGAGAACATCTCCTACGCGCGCCCCGACGCCAGCGACGACCAGATCGAGCAAGCGGCACGCCGGGCGAACGCCCACGAATTCATCGAACACTTCCCCAATGCATACGATTCACAGATCGGCGAGCGCGGCCTCAAGCTCTCCGGTGGGCAGCGGCAGCGCATCGCGATAGCTCGCGCGATGCTGAAAGACGCGCCCGTCCTCATCCTCGATGAGGCAACGAGTTCACTGGACTCGCGTTCAGAACGCCTGGTACAAGACGGGCTGGACGACCTGATGGCCGACCGGACGACCATCATCATTGCCCATCGACTGTCCACCATCGCCTCCGTCGACCGGATCATCACCATCGTGGACGGGCGGATCGGTGAAATCGGCACGCCCGACGAGCTGGCGGTCAGCGGTGGCGTGTACGCCGAACTGCTCGCCTTGCAGGGGTCGGCGTCGAAACGCGACCGCAAACGCCTGCACCAGTTCGACATCGTTAGCGGGCACTAACCCGGCAAGCAGTCAGGCAGGTTCCGGTGCGGTCTGCCGGAACCAGCCGGTGGTGCGGTTGGCGATATGGACAAGGCCGAGCATGACAGGCACTTCGACCAGCACGCCGACGGTGGTGGCCAAGGCAACGGGACTGTTCGCCCCGAACAGGGCCACGGCCACTGCGACGGCCAGCTCGAAGAAGTTGGAGCCGCCGATCATCGCAGCGGGAGCTGCGATGTTGTGTGGCAGGCGCAGCAGTCTTCCGGCCCCGTAGGTCAGGGTGAACATCAAACCGGTCTGGATGACCAGGGGTACGGCGATCAGCACGATGTGCAGCGGGTTGGACAAGATGACGTGGGCCTGGAATGAGAAGATCAACACCAGGGTGAGCAGCAGGCCGACGACGGTGACCTTGCCGAACTTCGGAATGAACCCGTCTTGGAAGTATGCCTGGCCCCGGCGGGCGGTGATGGCGCGTCGGGTGAGGACTCCGGCGGCGATGGGCACGACAACGAAAAGCACCACAGATAGCAGCAGGGTGCCCCAGGGGATGGCGATGCCGCCGATGCCGAGCAGCAGCCCGACGATTGGGGTGAAGGCGACCAGGATGATCAGGTCGTTGGTGGCGACTTGGACGACGGTGTATCCGGGGTCACCTTTGGTCAGGTGGCTCCACACGAACACCATCGCTGTACATGGTGCTGCCCCCAAGATGACAGCCCCGGCGATGTAGTCGCGGGCCAGGTCATGCGGGATCAGCCCGGCGAACACCACATAGAAGAACAATGAGGTCAGCGCGAACATGGTGAACGGCTTGACCAGCCAGTTCACAGCCCACGTGAGGAACAGGCCTTTCGGGTTGCGGCCCACGTTGCGGATCGATGCGAAGTCGACTTTCAGCATCATCGGGTAGATCATCACCCAGATCAGCACGGCGATGGGGATCGAGACGTTGGCGTACTGGAGCTTGCCAAGCCAGTCGGGGATCGCCGGGATGAACTGTCCGATCAGCAAACCCAGCCCCATACAGATGACGACCCACACTGTAAGGAACCGGTCGAAGAACCCGATACCCGAAGCAGGCTTGGGTGGGATGGCTGGGACGTCGGACATGAATGGCCTTCCACTGCTCAACAGATGTTGTCCAGCCCAGCATACATATCGACACGCGACGATACGACGTGTCAGGCCGACTTCCGTCTGCGAATGTTCGACCGGCGCTAGGCGACCGCGCCTTGTAGAGCACGGATGAGACGCTCGGCGACGGGGGTGTTGAGCCGGTAGTGCGCCCATTTGCCGCGCTGCTCGCGGGTGATCAGGCGGGCGTCCGCCAATCGCTTGAGGTGGTGGGACAGGGTGGGTTGGGTGATGCCGAGCGCGGCGGGCAGGTGGCAGGCGCACACGGTCGTGTCGGGAGCAGCGGCGATGTAGTGCAGCAGTCGCAGTCGCACGGGATCGGCGACGGCTTTCAAGACGACGGCGAGTTCGTCGGCTTCATCGGGGTCCATCAGCACCAGGGAGGACGGGCAGCACTCGCTCAGCGGTGTCTCCTGAATGACGGTCATGGCACCATCATAGCCTTCACATTGACACGAGTCGATACGTAACCTAAGATCGTGGCCATGCCCGTCGGTATGCGACGGGTTTGTCGTTTATGGAGCAACCGTGATGGACGTCGTCGCAACCTCGCAGCAGTCGTGCTGCGGCGTTCCGGCCACCTCGCGTGAACAGGGTTCTCGTTCGTTGCGCCGTGATCCACATCACCTCGGGGCAAGGCGCATCCACCGGTCGGCTTCTGGCAAGCCAGCAAGATGCGGTGGATTGACGAGATGACGTCAGGCAAGCGACAGCGCGGGCCAAGCCCGACCCAGCGACAGGCGGCGGCCAGGCAGGCCGCCGCTGCGGCTGCCGCCGCGAAAGCCGCCCGGCGCAAGCGGCTGATCGCCATCCTGGTGCCGCTCGTTGTCGTCTGCGTGGCAGTTGGAGTTGTCGTCGGCGTGCGGCACGTCGGCACTGGAGGTGGCGCACCGAACCCCCCGTCGGCTCAGGCTGACATGATCGGAAAGGTCACTGGAGTCTCATCGGAGATGCTTGACGCGGTCGGCGTGGGGACGACGCGCAACAACATGGCAGCCGCCTCGGGGACACCCGTGACCGGGCCTGACGGCAAGCCGCGCGTGGTCTACATGGGCGTGGAGTGGTGCCCCTACTGCGCCGCCGTTCGCTGGCCCTTGGTGGTGGCACTGTCCCGGTTCGGCACGTTTGCGAACCTCGGGCAAACCACGTCCGCGCCGAGCCCTGAGATCTATCCGAACACAGCGTCGCTCAGCTTCCACGGGGCCACATACACCAGCGCCTACATCAACTTCACCGGCACCGAGATACAAGATCGCAACCACAATCCGCTCGATCCCCTCAGCCCGGCTGACCAAGCTTTGTACAACCAGTACAACGGTGACAGCGCGATCCCGCTGGTCGTGTTCAGCAACGAGTACGTGGCCAGCGGCCTGGACTTCGACCCGACCGTGCTGCAAGGACAATCGCAAGACCAGATTGCCGCAGCCCTGGCCGATCCGAACTCACCGACCGCCAAGGCGATCCTGGGCAGCGCCAACGTGTTCACGGCGGCGATCTGCCACCTGACCGGAGACCAGCCATCCTCGGTCTGCCAGTCGCCCGGCGTGCGCACGGGCGCCGCGCAACTGCCCGCCGTGTCACATTGACATAGGTCGATACGCCGTGTAGTGTCGTATCCATCTCCGTCGATATGAGACGGGGCTTGTTTTCGGAAAGAAGCCACCATGGACACCACCACCAACCCGCAGCAGTCGTGTTGCGGCACCTCAGCCACCGCACAGCAGTCATGCTGCGGCACGTCACAAGCCCCGACGCAGCCGGAGCACGCCAAGGCGTTGGACGTCGACTACCTGTATCTGGACTTGACCACCTGCACTCGCTGCCAGGCCACCGATTCGGCGACGAAAGAAGCCCTGTCAATGCTGGCGGACACCTTCGAGACCCTCGGCTACGAGGCCCGGCTGAACGAGGTCAACATCACGTCACGGGAACTCGCCGAGCAGTACCGCTTCGTGTCGTCCCCGACGATCCGGGTCAACGGCGTCGACATCGAAACGACGCTGAAAGAATCTGACTGCGCCGACTGCGGCAGCCTGTCCGGCTGCTCCACCGACTGCCGGGTGTTCACCTACAACGGTCAGGACTACGAGCAGCCGCCCGCCGCGATGATCGTCGACGGCATCCTGCGCGTCCTTTACGGCGGCAAGCAGCCCGACACCACCCCCTATGTCCTCCCCACCAACCTGGAGCAGTTCTTCTCCGGCGTCGAAACCAAACAAGCAAAAGGAACCACAATGTCAACCATCCACGTCTACGAACCAGCCATGTGCTGCAACACCGGGGTGTGCGGCCCCGACCCGGCTCAAGAACTCGTCCAGTTCACCTCCGACCTCGCAGCCCTGAAGGGCCTCGGCGCGGACATCACCCGGCACAACCTGACCAACGACGCGCTGGCGTTCACGCAAGCCGAGCCGGTACGGGCGTTCATGCAGGCGGCGGGGTCGGCGGGTCTGCCGTTGACCACGGTCGACGGGGCGGTTGTGTTGACGGGCCGTTACCCGTCGCGTGACGAGCTGACCCGTTACGCCGGTCTGGCGGATGCGTCGACCGCTGAGACGGGGTGCTGTGGCGGACAGGCCGACGCGGCGGAATCGTCGTGCTGCCAGCCAGCCCCGGCGGCGGCTGCTTCGTCCGGTTGTGGCTGCGGCTCGTCCGGCTGCTGCTGAGAGTGCATGAGGAAGAGATCATGTTTTTGACGGATGGGGCGGTGCCCCGGTTTGTGTTCTTCACCGGCAAGGGCGGCGTCGGCAAGACATCGCTGGCCTGCGCCACCGCCGTGTCCTTGACCGACCAGGGCAAGCATGTCCTGTTGGTCTCCACCGACCCGGCGTCGAATGTTGGGCAGGTGTTCGACACCGTGATCGGCAACCAGATCGTTCCGATCAGCGGCGTGCCGGGTTTGGACGCGTTGGAGATCGACCCGCAGGCCGCCGCTGAGGAATACCGGCAGCGGATCATCACTCCGGTGCGCGGTCTGCTGCCCGAGGCGGAGATCGCCTCGATGATCGAGCAACTGTCGGGCTCGTGCACCACTGAGATCGCCGCGTTCGACGAGTTCACGTCGCTGCTGGCGGACCCGCAGGCCACGGCGGGCTATGACCATGTGATCTTCGACACTGCGCCGACCGGACATACGCTGCGGATGCTGTCGTTGCCGGGCAGTTGGACGAAGTTCCTGGACGACGGCAAGGGCGACGCCTCCTGTCTGGGGCCGTTGGCCGGGCTGGAGAAGCATCACGAGACGTACACCGCCGCCGTCAAAGCCCTGACCGACGCCGAGCACACCGCCCTGGTCCTGGTTGCCCGCGCTCAACCCGGCGCGCTAGGTGAAGCCGCCCGCACCGTGGGCGAACTGGCCGACCTTGGCATCGACGCGACACATCTGATCATCAACGCCGTCATGCCCGACACCGAGACCAGCGAACCTCTGGCCGGGGCGATCCGTGCAAGGGAACAGCAAGCCGTCGCCGATATCCCCGCCGCGCTGCGCACACTGGAGACCACCCAAATTCCGCTCAACCCGGCCAACATGGTCGGGGTGCCCGCACTGCGGTCGCTCATTGCGACTGCAGGTGAACAGCCACCTGCCGTGAGCTATACCGCAACCCCCGTGGACACGGCGACGACATGGCCCGGCTTGTCGGCTCTGATCAACGAGTTGGCGCAGGTGGATCACGGGCTGGTCATGTGCATGGGCAAGGGTGGAGTCGGCAAAACCACCGTGGCCACGTCCATCGCACTGGCGCTGGCCGCGCGCGGCAAGGACGTCCACCTGACCACCACCGATCCCGCCGGGCATTTCGACGACGCGATGGCAAGCACCGGGTTGACGGTGTCGCGGATCGACCCTGAACAGGCGGTGCGCGAGTATCGCGAGCGCGTCATGGCCACGAAAGGCGCGACCTTGGACGAGCCGGGGCGAGCCGTGTTGGCCGAAGATCTGATGAGTCCGTGCACGGAGGAGATCGCCGTGTTCGAACGGTTCTCCGACGCGGTCGCGCAGTCCGATACCCGGATCGTGGTCATGGACACCGCGCCGACCGGGCACACCGTGTTGTTGATGGACGCCACCGGCTCCTATCACCGCGAAATGGTGCGTCACTTGTCCGAGGGTGAGCAGGCCATCACGCCGTTGCTGCGCCTGCAAGACCTAGACAAGACGCACATCATCGTGGTGACGCTGCCCGAGACGACGCCGGTGCTGGAAGCCGAAGGCTTGGAAGCCGACCTGGCCCGGGGCCACATGCACCCGTGGGCGTGGGTCGTCAACCAGTCGCTGGCCGCCGCCCACCCCGCGACCGGCCTGTTGGCAATGCGTGCCGCCGCCGAGCCGCCGTTGATCCAACGTGTCGCGCAGCAAACCCCGCGCCTTGCCGTCGTCGAGATGCTCGCCGAAGAACCGGCCACCGATCCACTCGTGGCGCTAGGAGGCCAGCCGAGATGACCACCAATGCGGACGAGTCGTCCCCGCGTCCATCAGTGCTGTTCATGTGCGTTCACAACGCGGGACGCTCGCAAATGGCCGCCGGATTCTTGCGCGCCTTGGCTGGCGACCGGGTGGAGGTGAGGTCGGCCGGGTCGACGCCCGCCGACCAGATCAACCCCGTCGCCGTCCAAGCCATGGCCGAGGTCGGCATCGACATCACCGGCCAGCAGCCCCGAGTCCTCACCGACCAAGACGCCCACTCTGACATCGTGGTGTCAATGGGCTGTGGTGACGCCTGCCCCTTCTACCCCGGCACACGCCATGAGACCTGGGAACTCGACGACCCCGCAGGACAAAACATCGACACTGTCCGCCGCATCCGCGACGAGATCAAGGTCAAAGTCGAGCAACTCCTCGGCACGTTACCTGCGTCCACCAGCAGCGGCATCTGACCAGAGAGCCGCGTCTCTGGCGGCCCGAAGGCTCCAAACTGTGGCCGAGCCATGCCCGGCCACAGGCATGCGCAACCAACCAAGGAACACCATGGAAACAAGCACCAATCCCCGACGACGAGACATCGTCATCATCGGCTCTGGCCCGTCCGGCTACACCGCCGCGATCTACGCAGCCCGCGCTGGCCTGGACCCGCTGGTCATCGCCGGGTCGATCTCGGCTGGGGGTGCGTTGATGACCACGACGACCGTCGAGAACTTCACCGGTTTCCCCGATGGGATCACCGGTCCGGACCTCATGGACAACATGCGAATCCAGGCCGAGAGGTTCGGTGCCGAGATCGTGCTGGACGACGTGACCCACGCCAGACTGGACGGGCCGGTCAAACGGCTGGAACTGTCCGACGGCACCACCTGCGAGGCCCCGGCGGTCATCCTGGCCACAGGCTCGGCCTACCGCCGCCTCGGCTTGCCCGACGAGGCCCGTCTGACCGGGCGGGGCGTGTCGTACTGCGCCACCTGCGACGGATTTTTCTTCCGCGACAAGCACATCGTCGTGGTCGGCGGCGGCGACTCGGCTATGGAAGAGGCGACCTTCCTGACGAAGTTCGCTAGCCGGGTCACCGTGGTGCATCGCCGTGACCGGCTGCGAGCCAGCAGGGTCATGGCCGAACGGGCCACAGCCGATCCGAAGATCGAGTTCGCCTGGAACAGCGAGGTCTCGGCGATCTTGGGCGACCAGGCGGTCACCGGGGTGCGCTTGCGCGACACCCTGACCGGGCAAGAACGCGAGCTGGCCGTCGACGGGGTTTTCGTCTCCGTCGGCCACGAGCCGCGCACTGACCTGGTACGCGGGCAAGTCGACGTGGACGACAACGGCTACATCGCCACCCAAGGCCGTTCCACCCGCACCAGCCTGCCAGGGGTTTTCGCCTGCGGCGACGTGGTCGACCACACCTATCGGCAGGCCGTCACCGCCGCCGGTACCGGATGCTCAGCCACGCTGGACGCGCTGGAATACCTGGCCGGGCTGCAAGCCCCCATGACCCGAACGGAAGGAATGCCCTCATGAAAGACGTCACCGACGCCACTTTCCCCACCGAGGTTCTTCAAGCCAGCGCCACCAAGCCGGTGCTGGTCGACTTCTGGGCCACCTGGTGCCCGCCGTGCCGGATGATGGCACCCATCGTCGAACAAGTCGCCGCCCAATACGGCGACAAGATCACCGTCGTCAAAATTGACAGCGACGCGAACCCCGCCACCGGGGCGGCCTACGGCATCCAGTCGATCCCGACCTTCAACGTGTACCGCAACGGACAGGTCGTCAAATCCATCGTCGGCGCTCGACCCAAAACTGATTTCATAGCTGAGTTGGGTGAATATCTCGCCTGACCTGCCAATATCGCACATGCCGGGCACGATCCCATCTGGGGACCGTGTTCGGCAAACCTCTGCGGCATGGGCACAGCCAAACATCATCAACGGGCCATAGTGCTTGAGTCTGGCGTGGTGGCACCGATCAAAGCATTCACTAGCGCAGCAGGGACGGAGTTACACACGACCCCGCCCCTGCTGCGGAAGCCGTCATTCTTCGGTGGATGAACGACGCCGCTTGACGGCCCACATAGTGGCAACTCCTGCACCGATGAGGGCCAGCCCGACTGCGGCCAACCCGATCACGTTCCCTGCACCGGTGCTCGCCAGAACGGTGCCACCGGTCTCAGCGGCAGGACCGGGCTGGTGCCAGCGGGTGACCTCGTTGGTCTGCCCGAACCAGCCGTGTGCGATGACCTCCTGGTCGCCGCCGGTGGCAGGGGTGAGGACGATCTCTTTGATGTTGGTGCAGCCGGTCTGGTCGGAGGTGAACTCGGGCGAGTAGATCGTCTCGGTGGCACCGTCGAGGATGTCGTGGTCGAGGATGATCTCGCCGACCTTGACGGCTCCGGTCATGTCCTCGGGATCGGCCTTGACGCACTGCAGCTTGTCCTGCGGCATGGACGGGTCGACGTAGTCGGTGTGCTGGACCCACCACTGGATGACGGTGCCCTTGGCATACGGGCCGGTCAACAGGGCCTTGTCGGTGATCTTCGCCCCAACGTTCGCGTCCGATGGTGCCTGGGTGGCGATCTTCGGCGCGGGCGGTGCTGGTGGTGCGGGCACGATGGCTGATTCTGCGATGGTTCCGCACAGGCCGCGATGGATCACCGTCGGCTGGCTGCCGGAGGTGTCGGTGATCGTCTCCACCAGGAACAGCGAGCCGGGTTGGTCCGGAGCGGTGAAGCTAGGCGAAGCGAACGTCCCCGGCTGCTCCACAGCGACCGGCTGGCCTGACTGCCAGTAGAGGGTGTCTGGGGTGCAGACCGCGTTGGAGTAGACCTTCGCCCCGGACGCATCGGTGACGATCTCAGCCGGATGCGAGTCGGCGGTGGCGGGGGTGAAGTACGCCTGCCACGACGCCTCGAGTTCGGTCATAGGTGCAGGCCGCGCGGTGTCGCCGGGGTACCAGGCGTGCAGCACATCAACCAAGTCGCCGCCCGGCTGGACGGTGATGCCGGTCTCTTGCGTTTGGGCCGTGTCGACGGTCGAGGTGTCGGCGTCGGCGGGGGCGACCAGTTGGGTGATGAAGTCGGGTTTGGCGGTGACGATGCTGATCGTCTCCGACTTCTCCCCGCACACCGACCGGTACGGTTCGGTGCGGGCGTCGCCAGGCCAGGACACGACGAACGTGTACGTCGCATCCGAGCCGGACGCTTTGAATTTGGAGCCGGAGACTTTCTGGGAGGCGGCCCAGGTGTTGATCGCCGGAGTCGCACTGTTGCTGGCGACCAGCGTCGCGTTCGGATTGTCCGCCGTGCAGGAGTCGGGTGTCACCGAGCCTTGGATGCGCCACAGGTTGACGGTGACGGTCTTCCCGTCGCCGTCCCAGGGTCCGTAGCCTGCCCAGTTGGCGTGTCCGATTGCGCCGTACATGTCCGTGTCGGTTGGGTTGTCGGGCCAGTCGATCTGCCAGATGTCGTCTTGGAAGAACGTCTCGGTGACTCCGTTGTTGGTGGTGTCCCAGGTGGTGGCGGCGGTGCGGATCACCGGCGTCCGCTTGACCATGGTGGTTTCGACCGGAAGCCACAACGGCGTCGTCACCTTGTTGGTCAGGTAATCCTTCGTCGCGGCGGGCTGCTGGACAGGGTCAATCGTGTACTGGAATCCGTACGCCCCGTAGTCGCCGTAGCCGACCTGATGGCAGACGGTTTGGGCGTGGTCCTTCCCGGATGCGGTGAACGTCAACGTGTACTGGTCGACGGCGGGTACGTCTCCGGTGGGGATGGTTTGTGCTCCGGGAACCGCCGAGTGGTAGACGGCCCCGTCGACGCTGACTTCGACGGGTTTGTCCGTGCCCCACTGGTTGAGCCATAGATCGGTCGGGCTGGTGGGTTCGACCCACACCGCGTCACAGACCTGCGCGGTCGCCTTGCCGGTCGGTTCGGTGATCGTCTCATCGGTGACCTGGGACTGGACGGTCAGGTCCATTTGGGTGACGTGCGTCTCCAACTGCTGGCCGAACTTGTCCGCTACCGAGGCAGCGATCAACGGTTTCACGGCATCACTCTGGTGATCGACGTCGACGCGCCACACCCACACGCCGTACTGGCTGGTGGGCACGGTGAACCCGGCAGGCGCTGCCACGGTGACCGGATCGCGCCCCGAGGTGGGCAGCGTCACGTTGACGCTTGCGGTGCCGAGCGCCTTGGCGTCGGCGGGCACCGTGTCGGAGACGACGAAGCTGGAGGCTGATCCGGCGTAGTAGGTGCCGTCGACGGTCACCACCGCTGGTTTGCCGTCGGTGGTGGATATCCACTGGTCGGCGGAGTCGGGCAGGGTGAGGGTGATCGTGTCGTCGGGAGCCTGGCCTTTCGCCCGGTACTGGTCCGGCAGACTGGAGGCCACATTGATGCGCATCGGCATGGTGAACCGCTCGTCGGTGGCGAACCACTGGTCGCAGGTGGGTCCGCCTTTCGGCAGGTACTTCGCGTTCGCGCCCTGGTAGGCGGGGTCGAGGCACCAGCGGATCGAGTAGTGGCCGGAGCCGGGATCGGCGGGCAGCGGCACATCCGACGTCGAGTAGACGCCCGGCCCTGACAGCGTCACGAGGGTCGGGTCGCCCGGCAGGACGGTGGCCCCGGCGGGCAGTGATGCCGACGGTGCGGGCGGCATGGTGGATTTGGCGATCTGCCCGGAGGCTACGAGGGGGAAGTAGGTCTTCGGTTGGGTTTGGATCGCATCCGCCCAGACGGAGACCGGCCACTGTGTGCCGTTGATCGCGTCAGCCTTCACCTTGTCCGACACGCTCTTCGCGCCCGGCGCGACAACCGTCGACCCGATCTGGGTGGTGACCTGCGGGGTCCACTTCGTTTCGGTCGCCTTCCCGGTGCCGGAGCCGGTGACCGACGTCGTCAAGCCGGTGGCGACGCGCTGCTGGTCGTTGCCGGAGTCGTGCAGCAGATAGCACGACTGCGGCACGTCACCGATGCTGATCGTTACCGTGACCTGCTCGTCGGCTATCAAGGCATGGCGCGGCACCAAAGCCACCGACTTGGCGGCGGTGCCCGTCGTCACGGTCACCGTCTGGCTGCCGCCTGCGAAGGTGGCGTTGGGTGTGGTGATCGTCAGCGTGGCGGTGAACCCGTCCGCGAAGTGCGCCGTCGTCCGGTCCGTCTCGCCCGGACGCACCAGGCCGTACCAGACGGTCAGATTATCGGCGTCGACCTGCACCAGTGCGTCGTGGGGACCGCCGTTGCGTTTCGCCTCCGCGACCAGGTTGCTGTAGACATCCGGATGGGAGACGGGGATGTTGTCGTGGTATTGGGTCCGGGAGAACTGCGAGACGGAGGCGGCGATCTGGGTGTCGGTGGTGTGGTCGTAACGGGCGATCAGGTACGCCATTTGGGCGACGATGTCCGGGGTGCCCGAGGCGTCGGTTGTCCCGCAGATCTTGGTGGCGTCGGCGTCGTCCAGGTTGTCGGGGGCGGGAATGCCGGGGTCGACGCAGAACCCGTACCTGCCGCCGATCTCGATGTTGCCCCAGTGGGTGGACATGCCGTTCCAGGTGCCCGGCTCATAGGTCGGATAGGTCGCGGTCGCCGCCTGCGCCGGAGCTGTCACGGCGAGCAGGCTGCCCAGTCCGACGGCCAGGGCGGTGAGCATGCGGACGGCCTTGTGCCGCCAGCGATCGGGTGCGGCCCCATGCGGGGGCGGACCAGATACGGATCGTTTCATCAGGTGACTTCTTTCCCCAACCCCGTGGGCTGGAATTGCTGCGCCCCCGCAGCGGGAGGCTTGGTCATCGGGCAGGTACGCGGTGGTTTCCCGGTCACAGACCGGCGGCAGCACGCGCGGCAGTAGCGGCGTCCATGAACTCGTCGACCCCGATCCGGTAGGCCAGCGCCAACTCCCAAGCCGCCGGTTCGGCGAAAGGTCCGAACACCTGCGGGTTGCCGCGCTGCCAGTAGCCGTGTTCGCGGCGGATCAGATCGCCCAACAGACGGGCTTCCCGTTTCTCGGCGGCATGCGCATCGACCGGTTTCGCGGGTGGCGGTGGCGCGTCGGCTCGGAGCCGATCCAGCTCGGCCAGGGCCTGCTTGCCGTGGCGTATCGCTTCGACCGGATCGTCAAGGCCACGGATGTCGGCGGCGGCCTGCGCAGCGGCGGACCGCACGTCGGCAGGCTCGGCGGGGTTGATGGCGGCCCGGTCGAGGGCGGTCATCTGCTGGTTGAGTTTGACACGCTGCCAGCGCGGGTTGACCTTCCCGTCGGCGTTCAACTCGACGAGGGCCTCGACGGCGTCCTGCTGCACCGACGGGTGCTGCCGGTCGTCGGTGGCGATGGCCTGCAGTTCGCGGATTTGGTCGAGGCGAGTCTGCGAGGAACTGCCGGTGACGGCTTGGGCGGCGTGCCGTTTCGCCTTGCCCTTGTGACTGGTCGCCGCCTCTGGCGAGTCTGATCCGGACGCACCGGCATCGACTTCCTCGTCGGTCTTGACGGCGGCGGTGTTACCGGGCTGGAATCGAGTGGCTTCCTGGCGGAGGCGGGCCTGCTGCGCGTAGAGCTGCTCGTACTCGCCGTACAGGTTGGCCTGCTCTATCGGGGTCAGCGACTTGCGGAGGTTCTCGTCATCGAACAAAGCGACCATCCGCAACGTCGGCGACACCTTGTCCGGCACCCAGCACGACACAGTCGTCCAGCCGAGTTTCTTCGCCGCCGCGAGACGTCGTTTGCCGCAGATCAGATCGCCATCGGTGGTGACGACTATCGGCGTCAGGAGACCGAGCCGGTCGAGGGAATCGGCTAGGGCGTCGAGGTCGCCGAGGTCGCGCCGGTAGACGCCCTTCTGGTTGATGTCGGCGATGGGATAGTCGGGTTGCAGGTGGCCGTCAGCCATGGGCGGGTTCTCCTTCCAGAGGTCGGTTCTGGAAGGCAGGTAGGCGGAATGGCCCGGACACGGCTGCGGGGCCACACCCTGGTCGGCGTGGCCCCGCAGAAGCTCAGGTCACAGGCTCATGCCCGGTGGTGTGCCGCCGACCGGCGGAGACATGGGGAAATCGGTCTGCAATCGGCTGGCCCGGTTGACAGTGAAGCCAACGGTGACGGTCACGTCTGGGCGGACAGCCTGTTGGACCGCTTGGTCGTGCAGATGTGGGACATCGTCGAGCAGGTTGATGGTCGCCTGGTTGAGGGGGTAAGCCCCAGACGCGCCGGAGCAGCCGGACACCGGTGACCTGCCGACGATCAGCTTCAACTGGCCGGAGTCGTCGACCCAGGTGGCGTCATACACACCGGCAGGCAAGTGCTGGTAGGCGGTGGTCGCATATCCGGAGTACAACAGGTCGCCCTCGCCGTCGGGGTTGGGCACCCGGATCGGGGCTGAACCAGCCCTGATCGTCTGATACACGCGCATCCGGTCGGCGGCGCTCAAGGTCTTCTCGGCCAGGCTCGGACTTCCGCCAGGGCCAGGTGTGATCAGCTCATACAGCATGCCGACCCGCCTGCTTGCCGCCTCGACCATCGGATCGGCAGCGCCACCCGCCGCCGGTTGATTGGGGCTGGTGGTGCCGACGAGCCTGGTAAGTGTCTGCTCCGTGTCGAGAGCAGTCCGGCGGAAGTCGTGCTCCCAACGCAGCCGGTCTTCGCGGTACTGGCCGTCGTCAATCTGCCCCAGATAGTCAGGACGGGCAATCTGGTAGTCGCCGGGGCGCGGCTCACGGGGTAGCGGATGGTCGGCCAGATGGCTGGCTATCCGGTCACGTAGGGACTCCAGCCGCTCCAGCCGTTGGCGTAGTTCGGGCAGGTGGGCGGCGTCGTTAGCCAGGTCCAGGCACTGCTCCATCCAGTCCTCGACGGCCTCACCCCACCGGTCGCCGAGGACTGTGCCGTCGGCATCCAGGTGGTCTTCGACTCGCGGCAGGTGCGGGAACGCGGCGATGAGCCTGTCGGGGATGCCGCCGTCGTTGAGCACTTCCCAGTCGCCTGCCCGCTCGGTCTCGATGGTCACGGTTCCCGGTGTTGTGACCGGGGCGGGCTGCGGTGTCGGCGGTTGGGGTGTGGCGGGTTCGACGATGCCGAGGACGGCCTGGTTGATGGCCTCGCCCATGGCCTGGGTGAGCCGAGGGGTGGGCACATGCTCATGAATCGTCAACACGGGCTTGCCGTCAGGGCCGACCACGTCGGCCAGCCACGCGGTGATACCGGCAGCGTCCAGTCCAGTCGGGTTGGGAACGTCGGCGGCGTCGAACGCCGGGGATTGCAGGTCTTCCCACATCCGCATCGCCGCGTCATGCTCCATCTGTGTTCGCGTGCCGCCGACCATGGTCTCCATCTCCGACGGGTCATCACCCCAGCGGATCACCCCCACCACCATCTCCTCACCCAACAGCAATGCCTCGCCGGTCGACATCGCCTGGGGTGCGGTGACCGGTTCCGGCGTCTCGGCCAACCGGACCCACACCTGCGGTGCGGCAGCAGGCGGCTCGGCACCTTCCGGCAGGGGCGGCAGGTTTTGGGTCTTGGCCGGGTCGTACACCTGGCGCACGAACACTGCCGGGTCGTTGAACTGCTGCCGGTAGGCGTCCAGCCACCGTTCCATGCTGTCGTAGTTGTCCAGATCAACGGGATGGGTGGCCAGGAACTCGGCGCGTTGCTCGGCCATGTGCCCGGAGAAGTCGTCGGGGTTGATCGCATCGGCAAGGATGCGGACGGCGGCTTGGGCGACGGTGTCGTAATCTCCGACCCATACCTGCGGGTCTTCCTCACGCAAATCCTCGGACTCGACCACTGCAGCCCACAAGTCATCGACCCGCACGGTCATGGGTGTTGGTGGCTGGGTTGGCGGGACGGGTGCGGCCACCGGAGATGGTTGCACCGCCACCGGCGTGGAGGTGTCGGTGGGTGGCGTGGTTGTCAAGTCTGGGGGAAGGATGACTTGGTCGGTGCCGACGACGGGGTAGCCGATCTCGCGCTGGTAGTCGTTGATCCAGTTCTCCATCGACCCCAGGTCGCTGCCGGGGTGGTGGTGTTCGGCCAGGAATCCTTCCGCGCCTTGCAGTGGCGGCTGCGCGGACAGCTTGCTGGCCAGATGGTCGACGATCTGCTGGTGCAGCCCGATCAGGTCGGTGTCGGCGATCAGGCGGGAGTCGAACGGGTTTGTCTCAGTCAAACAGGCGACATGCGCCATCTCGGGTTTCTGCCCGGCTGGAATGGTTAGGTCGACTTGCTGGTAGTTGAACGCGGGTCCGGGCGACTCCGCGTAGAAGGCGTCGAGATAGTTGGATACGTCGCCGGGTGTCGCCCAGTCTCTGGGGCGGGTGTGGTCTTCGACGAAGTCGCGGAACCGCCGGTCCTGCTGGTTATCGGCCAACTCCCGATACAGCAAGGACGCCAGATCATGCTCCAACTGTTCCCGACTGGACGCCGCAAGGTACTCGTCGGGCTCCAGAGCGCCGCGCGGGTCCCAGAACACCGCCCCCAGCCACACCGCCGCCTCCACCGGAGCAATCGACGGTGCGCTCGCCGCAGGAGCATCAGGGCCGACAGCGTCCAGGTCGGCGAGTGCCGGGTCGGCGTGCAGCACCGTCTGGTGGATGGAAAAACCAATCTGCGTCAGTTCGGTGCTGGCACGGTCAAGCCACCGGGTCACCTGCGCCGGATCGTCCAAGTCGGGCCGGAACCCCTCACCCTGGCCGAGGTCGCGCTGGCCGTCATCGATGTAAGAAAGGAGTTGCTGGGCGACGCGGCGTTCCACATCGGCCTGGTCGAACCCGGCGAACATCGCCGTGTTGCCGATGAGATCGTCGGAGAACGAGATGACGCCGACGGTCAGGTCACGGTCTTGGCCGGGCCGGGCGTCGTCGCGCAGCACCGGGGTGTCGTACAGGGTTTGCGGGCGTGACACCTCCATGTTGACCGCTTCCAGCCAATGCACGACGTCTTGGAGTTCGCGCCACCGGGAAGGGCTGGGATGGTTCGCTAGGAACTGCGCCCACTCCGTGTTACCGCCCCCGTCGCGGGTCATGGTCTCCCAGATGCGGGTCGCCGCCCGGTAGTCGGCCCGGTCGCCGTCACGGTCGGCGATCACCTCCGGGCGCATCCCCAACTCGGGATGCCAGAAGATCACCTGCACCGGCACCCGATGGGTGGTGCCCGGCTTGTCGTTCGAGTCAGCCATCAACACGTCCTTCCAAACTGGCGGATGGGCGCCCGAGATGGACGTCCACCCGTCAGGTGCAACCCCGCTGCCCACACCCCGGCTCAGCGTGCGTTTTGCCTGGTCACGGTCATGTGGGTCTTTGATGTTGACTCTTGTTGGCAGCAGGTCTCAAGTCGTAGGCCGCCTATTGCCGAACTCGGTCCAGGCGCGAGGAAATGAGCGGCAGGTAGTCGGGGTCTTTCTCCACCGCGATCACCCGGAAGCCGTCGAGTAGGGCGGCCTGGATCGTGGAGCCTGACCCGGCGAACGGCTCCAGCACGACACCGCCGACCGGGGTGAGCAGGTTGACCAGCCAGCGCATCAGCGACAACGGCTTGACTGTCGCATGCGCCATCCCGAACGCCCGAGGTCGCTGTGACGGCGAGGCTTTGGCGTCGTAGCGGAACACGGGGAACTTGCCGGACACCCCACCTGGCAGGCTCCCTGTCGCCTGATCCAAGCTCTCGGCCTGCCCGTCGTCGAGAGCGACGTTGACCGGCCAGCGCCCGTCGCCGAACCTGGCGGTGTCGATGTTCAGCCCGCCGACGCCGTGAGCCAGAACGTTGCCGACCAACGTCCCGTCTGGTGGTTTGTGGGCGATCAAGATCGGCTCGAAACCCGGACGCAGCCCCGTGCCCCAACCGGCCATCGCCTTCGCCTGCTCGGTGACCGGTTGGCCGGAGTTGAGCACCTTTCTGGTCCTGCCCAGCAGCCAGTCATGGTCGGAGACCTCGACAACACGGTCTGTGCGGCTAGCGCCGAGGTGGGCGTCGATGGCGTGGGAGATGTCCATCGACTTCGGCATCCCAGTGGAGTACAGCCACGCGATCTGGTCGCGGATCTCGAACCCGGCGGACTCGACGCCCCGCACCAGCCGATGCCACGTGCGGGTGCCGCCGAACGCCGCCAGATGCCCGCCCGGCTTCAGAACGTGCAGTGCGCCGACCGCCCAGGCCCGACACCACGCTTCGAACACCTCCGCATCCGAGAAGCCCGACGTATCGACGTTCGTCAGGGACTCGCGGAACCCGGCAGCGCCGTCCCAGGTCTGGTCGCAGAACCGCAACCCATACGGTGGATCGGTCACTATCGAATCGACCGACTCCGGGTCGAGAATCGGCAAGATGGCGACGGTGTCACCCAGGTACACGGTGACCGTGTCGGTCTGGATTGCGGGCAGCAGTGGTTCGGGCATGGTGATGGCCTTTCACGAAAAGGTGGGAATGCCACCCAGGTGCGGTTCGGTCGCCATTCACGCAGCAATGCGCCGACGCCACCCCGGCGCTCCTGCGGCAGACTTGATGCCATGTGCGGCAGGTTCGCCACCTCAAGCGAGGACGACATCGTCGATGCTTTCGACATTCACGTCGTCACCACGCACATCGACCCGTCGTGGGACGTCCGCCCGACCCAGCAGATCGGGGTCATCGTCGAAGACGTGGCCGCCGCCCGGCGCGACGACCGCGACGTCGTCCGGGAACTCAGATCGGCCAGGTGGGGCTTGGTGCCGTCGTGGAGCAAGGCGCTCGACAAGAAGGTGCTGCTCATCAACGCCCGATCCGAAACCGTCTTGTCGAAACCGTCATTCCGGGTGGCGGCACGCCAGCGGCGGGCGATCATCCCCGCCAGCGGTTACTACGAATGGGCGCGCAACCCTGACGGCACCAAGACACCGTTCTTCCTCTGTGATCCCGACCAGCCGTGCCTCGGATTCGCCGGGCTGTACGAGTGGTGGAAGGTTCCCGACGGCCTCCAGGTGACAGGTGCCGACGAGGGCTGGCTCTGCTCAGCGACGATCATCACCAAACCCGCCACCGATAGCCTCGGCCACATCCACGACCGCATGCCCGTCGTCGTCCCGCACGCAATGGCCGACGCCTGGCTCGACCCCGACCTGACCGACCCTGACCAGGTCGACGCCCTGCTGCACTCCATCCCAGACCCGGCCCTCGTGCCGACCGAACGAACGCCGGGCTAGCCCATCAGGCGGACGCCGGTCATGCCGCGACAAGGCCCCGCTTGACGGCCTGCCGCCAGATCGTGTTCCGATGCACCCGATACTCGGCGGCGAGCATCTTGACACCTTCCCCGGCGGCATACCGAGTCAGCACCTCGTCCCACTGGACCGGGCTGAGAAAGGTTTGAACTTTCCCGCAATTTCGCGCCACAGGGCCTCTCAAATCGACGATTTCCGCCCGCCCGGAAACACAATCCGACGACCCCATCGCCGAAAACAGGCCCCTGACAAGGTGCTTCATCTCGATGTGAAGGTTTGAGAAGTACCCACTTAGGCCGACTTTCGGGGCCTGTTGGTTCTTGTTTGAACCTTTTTGTATCCGGTTGTCGATTTGAGTCGCTGGCAGCCACTTGCGGTTTCCCGGGCTTGTTGTCGGATATTCAGGATGCGCCAAGCAGTTGGGTGCACTCGACGTACTAGTGCTGCGTAACGACGGGTCGGCCTGATCTGGTCATTTGGATGACGCCGGCGAGGTGGATCAACCCGATGGTCAGGGAAGCCGAAGAGGACCACAGGTCGAAAGCTGACACCTGATCGAGTATCAATAGGCCAGGGAGAAGGGCCGCGCCGCGAAGTGTGTAGACGAGGGCGACCGCCCACAACCCCAAGTGAAGTAGCGGTGGTTTCGGCACAACTCCCGCAGCCGCCAGGTACCACGCCGCGGCCAGCAGGGCTGCCAGGACAATACTCGAGGTGATCGCCGCCGGAATCCAAGATCCATTGTCAGCCAATGTGGCCATCGTCTCACCGGCTCCGAACAAGCGGTAGGCCCAGCTTCCTTCGGCGATGATGAATACATGAAGCCCGGCGATGCCCATGTCGCACACCGCAGCGACGATCAGAAGGAGCTTAGTCATCGCGGTGTTTCTTCATGTCAGAGCGGTACGACGCGGCACCAAGAGTCCGGATGAGCCAGGACGTCCGCTGTTGCGGGTGGGCCTGGCCGCCCAGGGAGCGTTCGAGGTTGTCGAACATGTCTTCAATGGCGGCGTTGTGCAAGGCGAGGATCAACGGCCAGGCGGCCTGAACCCAGCCGTACGGTCGTCCTGCCAAAACGTGGGTGATGATGGTCCCGTCCTCGTCGGCGGTGGCATTGAACTCGTGCCAGCCGGTAAGCCCACAGTTGGCGTCGAACTCGAAGCGGACCCGCAAGCCAGGCTCGTATTCGACGATGTGGTACCGGACAGGTCCGTGCCCGCCCTTCGAGCCGGGGACAAGTCCGTTGTCGAGGCGCATTCGCCCCACAAGTTTGGATGTCCAGATCTGGTCGTTGGGTCCTGCCAGGGTGTCCAGCAAGGCGCCGGCGTCGTCGATCGGGATGGGCAGGTGGCGGCGATGTTGGATCATCGTGTTTGCCGGAGGTGCCGGCCTCTTCGGATTTAGAATCATGAATCTAGAATAGCAGTTTAGATACACTGACGGTGTGCCGTGTCCAAGAAAGTTCACGGTCGACCAGCTGTTGGACGCTGCCCGCGACGCCATCGCCGAGCACGGGCGCGCCGTCAGTGTATGAGTACGGAAACCACTACCGCATGGGGCTTGGTGCCCCTCTTGAGCGCACAAGATCTGGCGGAGCACCTGGGTGTGCCGGTGGTCACGATCTACGACTGGCGGGTCGACGGCCACGGGCCGGTCGGTCATCGGTTCGGGAAGCACGTGAAGTTCGCATTGTCGGACGTGCGTTGCTGGATCGAGGCGCAGCGGGAAGCGCCGCCTGTCTCGTCCAGGGGTGGTGAGCCGCGATGAGCCGTCCACGAATCGAGATTGGCACCTGGGGCGAGTTCGACTACCAGGAAAGAGGCGGCGGGGTGCGCGCCCGCGCGTACTTCGGCGATGGGGACGGCGGCAAACGCCTTGTCAAGGCCACCGGTGCCACGAAAGCCGCTGCTGAGCGGACTTTGAAGGCGAAGCTGTCCAAGCGGGCGGATTGCCGCCCCATCGATGCCGGACCTCACTGTTGAAGAGATGATGCAAGGTGTCTCCATGGTGGGCAACCGTGCTGTGGCTCGCGTCTTCAAGGAGTTGGGGCTGATCGAGCAGTGGGGCACCGGTATCCCGCAGGCCGTCCAGAGATTGGCTGACGCAGGCCAGCCAGCGCCCGAGTTCAAAGAGTTTGGTGCCAGCCTGCGCGTGATCGTTCACATCAAAGACCACTCTGTTACGCTGTCTACAGTGCCATTTGATGTCCCTGTAGAAGCTTCCGCTCTTCTCGGATCTGAACGTGCCATCCTCGGTGTGCTGCGAGCTGCCGGCTCGTTGGCCGCCAAGGCCCTCGTCACTGGGACCGGAGTCAGTGAGCGTCAGGTGAAGCGCATTCTGGTCAAGTTGCGCGAACGGGGTCTCCTTCGGAGAGAGGGTCAGACCGTTACGGCGGGTGGGTGGTGCTGGAGTAGCGGACGCCGCACTACGTGGCTTCACGCCAATAACCTAACGGTTCCGTTATACTTTTGGCATGGCCGAGGATCGATTGGCGCGGAACCTGCTGTGGGAGGTCGGTGAGACCCAGCATGGGTTCGTGACCGTCCAGCAGGCCGCCGAGGCGGGAGTGAGCAACCAGGCGTTGCTCATGTTGGCGCGCCGTGGCACGGTGAAGCGGGCGGCATTTGGGGTGTACCGCTTCCCGAATTTCCCGGTTAGCCAGTACGACCAGTTTGCGCTGGCTGTCCTGTGGACCCGCGCCGACGAGGCGTGCCTGAGTCACGAGACAGCGTTGGCTGCATACGAGATCAGCGACATAAACCCGAATGTCATCCACGTCACCGTCGCCAAGCACCGTCGTCTGCGCCGTGCCAACCAGAACGGGTACGTCATCCACCACGAGGATCTAGCCCCCAACCCAATCGGCTGGTGGCAGGAAATCCCGACCGTCACCCCAGCGACGGCAATCGCCCAGTGCATCGCCTATGGGACACCCACTTATCTGTTGCGCCAGGCACTTGAGCGCGGCCACCGCGACGGCTATCTGACCACTAACGATCACGACACTCTCGCGCAAGCTTTGGAGGCCCGCCACGTCTGATGACCACGTCATCCCGTCAAGGATCGCAGCCCTGATCGGCAGGCTGGCGCCGAAAACGAAGCAGCCGGTGTCGGCGGCAGTGCTGTCGAACTGGATCGCCAAAGCCGAAGGCCAAGTCGGCCTGGAGGGCAAGGGCGGGAGGCTCGGTTGGGTGGTCGCGTCCTCGGTGGCCATTGCCGCGATCCAGCGCGCTGTCGACGAGGACGGGCGCCACCTGTTCCTCCTCAAGGGCGGCACCTGGCTGCAACACCGTCTGCCCGCCAACGCCCGCACCACCAGAGACATCGACGGCTTGGTGCGTGGCGACATCGACGTGTTCCTGCGTGTCCTGGAGGGTGTGCTGGCCGAGCCATGGGGGCCGGTGACGCTGCGTCGAGGCCCCGTCGAAGTGATCGACGTGCCCAACAAAATCATCAAGCCGCGCCGGTTCGACATCATCATGGAGTTG
>WRFI01000003.1 GCA_009778875.1 Propionibacteriaceae bacterium
CCAGCACGCCGACCAGCAGGACGGACGCGGCCGGCCTGGCCTGCTCGACGGCGTCAGGCAGCCAGGGATGCAGCGGCACCAGCGGCGACTTCAGGGCGAAGGCCACGAAGAAGACGAGGAACAGCACCTTTTCGACGCCGGGCGTCAGGGCCAAACCGGACAGGTCGGCGAACGACAGCCCGGCCGGGGCCTTGGCGATGACGTAGATGACGCCGCCCAAGAGGATCAGCCCGCCGGCCAAGGCGAACAACAGGAACTTCAGCGCCGCCGCCGACCGCTTGGGCTTGCCGCCGGAGGCGATCAGGAAGTACATCGGTATCAACGTCACCTCAAAGGCGATGAAGAAAATGAGAACGTCGTCGGCCAGGTACGTGAACAGCGCCGCGCTCTCCAGCGCCAACGCCAACGGCGGCAGATTGAACCAACGCTGCGTCTTCCACCTTGTCAGAATGACGATGGCCGTCACGAAGGTCGTGACCACCACCAGCAGAGCGCTCAACCCGTCCATTCGCAGCGCGTAGTGGGCACCGATCTGGGGTATCCACGAGTACGACTCGTCCAGCCGGGCCCGGGCGGTGACCGCCCAGATGCTCAGGCCGAAGGTGAGCGCCGCGAAGACGAAGCCGACAGGCACGCGCGGGTGGCCCTTGATCAGGGTCGTCACTAGTGCGCCGAGCAGCGGCAGCAGTCCGATTACTGTTAACCACGGCATGTCAGATCACCTGCCCCGCCACGACGACGGCCACCATGATGACGACCACACCGACGGCCATCATCAGCCCGTAACTTCGAACCTTGCCGTTTTGCAGACCTCTGATCCACGTCGACAGGCCCATGCCGGCGCGGTAGATGCCGCGCGCCCCGCCGTCGACCAGATAGCGGTCGACCACGCCGACGCTGTCGGTGACACCGTCGCTGGCCAGCACGACCACGTCGTTGACGGCGTTCGCGCCCAGTTCGGCGTCAGCGGCCCGCAGAAGGAAGTTCGACTCGTTGACGGGCCCGCGGCGATAGACCAGCCAGCCCGCCAGCACGCCGATCACCAGCGCCCCAAACGCCGCGCCGGTCACCCAGGTGAACTCGAACAGGCTCGACGGCACCTCGGGCGGCTCGCCGGTCACCGGCGCCAGCCAGCCGACAATGTGGTTGTTCAGGAAGGCACCGGCCCCCAGCGAGGCGACGGCCAGGATAACCATCGGCACCAGCATCAAACCGGGCGCCTCATGGGGGTGGACGTCGTCGCCCCAGCGCTTCTCGCCGAAGAACGTCAAGATCACCAGGCGCGTCATGTAGTAGGCCGTGACGACGGCGCCCAGCAGCGCCAGCGCGCCCAACACCGGCGACTTGTCGAACGCGGCGGTGATGATGTGGTCCTTGCTGTAGTAGCCGGAAATGAAGGGGAACCCGATCAGCGCCAAAGTGCCGCAGGCAAACGTCAGGAACGTCCACGGCATGACCTTGCGCAGCGCCCCGAAGTGCATCATGTTGACGTCGTCGTTCGTGGCATGCATGACGGACCCGGCACCGAGGAAGAGGTTCGCCTTGAAGGCGCCGTGGGTCAGCAGGTGGAAGATGGCGAAGGCCGCGCCGGCCGGGCCGAGGCCGGCGGCCAGCATCATGTAGCCGATCTGGCTCATCGTCGACCCGGCCAACACCTTCTTGATGTCGGCCTTGGCGGTGCCGATCCAGGCACCCATCAGCAGCGTCACCACGCCGACGATGGCCACCGCCCACATGGCCACCTCGCTGACGGTGAAGACGAACTGGCTGCGCACCACCAGGTAGACGCCAGCCGTCACCATGGTCGCCGCGTGGATCAGAGCCGAGACGGGCGTTGGGCCCTCCATCGCGTCGAGCAGCCAGCTTTGCAGCGGGAACTGCGCCGACTTGCCGCAGGCCGCCAGCAGCAGCAGGCACCCGACCAGCCCGACCCAGGCACCGCCACCGGCCACGGACGGGCCGACCGCGACGAAGTTGACGCTGCCCACATGCGAGAACAGCAAGGCCATGGCGCTCAGCAAGCCCAGATCGCCGATGCGGTTCATGATGAAGGCCTTCTTGGCGGCCAGCGCGGCCGACTGCTTCTGCTGCCAGAACCCGATCAGCAGATAGGACGCGAGGCCCACGCCTTCCCAGCCGACGAACAGCAGCGCGTAGTTGTCGGCCAGAACCAGCAGCAGCATCGAGCCGGCGAAGATGTTGAGGAAGCCGAAGAAGCGCCGCCGTCCCGGGTCGTGGGCCATGTAGGCCACGGCGTAGATGAAGATCAGCGAACCGACGCCGGTCACCAGCAGCACGAACGCCAGGCTCAGATGGTCGACCTGCAGGCCGGCGTCGACTCGCAGCGAGCCCGCCTGAAGCCAGACGAACCACTTGACGAAATAGCTTTCCACGCCGCTGTTGGCAAGCATTTGCACCAGCATCGCCACAGCCAGGCCGAAGGGCACCACCAGGCCGGCCACGCCGAGCCAATGGCCCCACCTGTCCCCCACCCGGCCGATCAGCAGCAGCACCGCGGCGACGGCGAAGGGTATCAGCACCAGCAACCAGGCCAGGCCGACCGCACCAGTAACTCCACCAGTCATATCAGCGCCTCAACCAACTCGAAGCGTCGATGCTGGCGGTGTGCAACGACCTCGCAATAGTGATGATGATGGCCAGGCCGACAACCACCTCGGCCGCCGCCACCACCATGACGAAGAAGGCCATGATCTGGCCCGTCAGGTCACCCACGGCGTCCGCGAAGGTCACCAGGGTCAGGTTGGCGGCATTGAGCATCAACTCGATGGACATGAAGATCAACAAGGCGTTGCGCCGCGTCAAGAACCCGGCCACGCCGATGGCGAAAAGAATGGCGGCCAGAACCAGGTAGTAGTTCTCGTTCACTTCTCCACCTCCTGGTCTGCTTCAGCTGACGCGTCGGTCTTCGCCGTCAACGCCGGCGCCGCGTCCGGCAGGTCGGCCATCAGCCGCGGCCGCCCGTCCAACTCGGCGGCCTGAGCGGCCAGCCGGTTGTGCAGCGACTGCGCCGGCAGCTTCAACGCCGGTTCGGCGACCACCGCCTGCCCGCGCGCCTCCAGCGCCGGGGCGACGGAGCCAGGTGCGGCCGTGCCGTCGGGCAGCAGTGCCGGATAGGTGGCCGCGTTGTGACGGGCATAGACGCCGGGCGCCGGATTGGGTGCCACCGGCAACGCATCGCTGGCGAACTGGCGCACCCGGCGCTCAGCGCGCTCACGCTGGCGCTCCTTAGGCGTCAGACGCTCGGCATGCGACAGCACCATGGCGGCCAGCGCGGCGGTGATGACCAAGGCCGACGCGGCCTCGAAGGCCACCGCGTAGCGCCCGAAGATCAACTGGGCAACCGCCTGGGCATTACCACCGGCCGCGTTGTTGACCCCTGCCAGGCCCGCGCTTGGGCCGACGATGCCGTGCAGCACCGTGAACCCCAGCAGCCCGGCCAAGGCCACGACGACGACGATGGCGGCGGCCCGCTGGCCTTTGATGGTCTCCTTCAACTCGTCGGCGGTGTCGACGCCGATCAGCATCATGGTGAACAGGAACAGCATCATCACCGAACCGGTGTAGACGATCAGTTGGGCGACGAACAGGAATGGCGCGTTCAGGCTGGCGTACAGCACACCGAGCGCCACCATCAAACCGGCCAGGCACAAGGCCGAATGCACCACCTTGCGGGCCAGCACCATGCCGAAGCCCAGCACCACCATGATCGGGGCGCAGATCCAGAACGTGACGGCGGTGAGGTTGACGGCCATGCCAATCATGCCGCACCCCCCACGCCCGCCGAAGAGGCCGGCACCCGGGTGTCGACGTCGCCCACATCGGGCAGCCCCGCGTAATAGTCTTTCTCGCTGCCCAGCAGGCGCGGATGCGGCGGTGCCGTCATCCCGGCCGACAACGGCGCGAGCAGTTCGTCCTTGGTGTAGATCAAGGACTCCCGCGTCCGGTCCGCCAGCTTGAACTCGTTCGTCATGGTCAACGCCCTGGTGGGGCAGGCCTCAATGCACAAGCCGCAGAACACGCAGCGCAGGTAGTTGATCTGGTAGACGCGCCCGTACCGCTCGCCTGGCGAAAAGCGGGCTTCGTCGGTGTTCGCGCCGCCCTCGACGTAGATCGCATCGGCCGGGCAGGCCCAGGCGCACAGTTCGCAGCCGACGCACTTCTCCAGCCCGTCCGGCCACCGGTTCAGCTGGTGACGCCCGTGGAAACGCGGCGCCGTCACCTTTTCTTTGCCCTTTTGCGGGTAGCCCTGTGTGAAGGTGGGGCGGAACATCGTCTTGAACGTGATCCAAAAACCTGACCAAGCGGCCATGTCAATCGCCCCCGTCCGTCTCGTCAGCCGTGCGCCGCGCCGAGGCCGTCTGGCCTTCGTACTCCAGCGCGGCTGGCACCAGCCCGGCCAGCTCGGGTAACTGCACACCGGGCATCGGCGGCACCGGGTAGCCGCCCGCGTAGGCGTCGAACTCTTCGCCTGCCGAGCCCGTCTGGGTATGGGATCGCTTCTCCTCCGCCGCCCCCCGCCGATCGCTGGCCCAAACCGCTGCCAGAACGATCGCCACGATTACCACCGCCGTGATGATCAGCACATACATCGGCAGCGCGCCGTTCAAGGCCTTGTGATACACGCCGATCAGGGTGATCCAGCCCAGGTTGGCCGGTATCAGCACCTTCCAGCCCAGCGACATGAAGTGGTCGTAGCGGAACCTGGGCAGCGCGGCCCTGGCCCACACGACGATGAAGATCAACACCTGCACCTTCAGCAGGAACCAGATGATGGTGAACCAGCCCTGGTCGAGCATCCCACCCCACAACACATTGAACGGCCAGGGCGCCCGGTAGCCACCCAGGAACAGCGTGGTGGCGACGGCGCAGACCGTGGCGACGTTGATGTATTCAGCCAGGAAGTAGATGGCGTAGCGGAAGCCCGAATAGTCGGTGATGTGGCCGCTCAGCAGTTCCGACTCGCACTCGGCCAGGTCGAAGGGAAGACGATTCGTCTCGCCAAACATCGAAATCACGTAGGTGACGAAGCTGGGCAGCAAGATCAGCCCGTACCAGCCGGGCAGCGGCACATTGAGGCTGCCGAAGTGCATCGTCGCCGACTGCGCGCCCACGACGTCACCCATTGACATCGAACCCGCATACATGGCCACCGCGACGATCGACAGGCCCATGGCGATCTCGTACGAGATGAGTTGCGCCGTCGCCCGCATCGAACCGAACAGCGAATAGGTGCTCGAACTGGCCCAACCGGCCAGCACCAGCCCGTAGATGCCCAAACCGGAGATCGCCATGACGAAGATCATGGAGACCGGGAAATCGGCGATCTGCAGCTTCGTCACATGCCCGAAGATGCTGACCTGGCCGCCGAGCGGTATGACCGTCCACATGGTGAAGGCCGCCACCGCCGTCAGGTAGGGCGCCAGGTTGAAGACAATCCCGTCCGTCTTGGCTGGCCGGAAGTCTTCCTTGAACAGCAGCTTGACGCCGTCGCCAACCGCCTGGCCGAGCCCCAGAGGGCCGTTCATGACGGGACCGAGACGGTTCTGCATCTTGCCGAGTTCACGACGCTCGAACCAGACGTTGAAGATCGTCCAGGTCAGCAAGCCGACAAAAACAACGACAATTTTGATGACCACAAGCCACCACGGGTCGTTCATCGTTCACCTCCTTGGCCGTTAGGTGTTGGTGTAGTTGGTGCCGCGGGCCCCAGCGTCACGACGGTACCCGGTGCCCAAGGCGCATCGGGCACCCAGACGACGCCGGGCGCAGCACCGAGGTCGACAACCAGCGGCCCGGTCACGCTCGCCCCGTCGGGCCCGGCCACCGCAACCGCTAGGCCGACGGACAGCTTGGCTTGCGAGGCCACGTTCGGTCCGACGACGACCGTCGCGGGACGTGGCGTCAAATCGGTGCCGTCGAGGCACCGCGAAGACGGCGTCAGCAGTGTGCGCCAGGTCGCCAGGACGAGCGCACCCTCGTGGGTGACGAGCGACGCCGACTGGCGGGGTGATGCCGGCACCCGGGCGGAGGCGGCTCGTGCCGCGATGAGCTGCCCAGCCGCCTCGTGCGCGGCGGCATAGGTTGGCAGGCCAAGATCGGCACCCAGGCGGCGCGCCAATTCGGCCAACACGCGGCGGTCGGCCATCGGCTGGGGTGACAGGACGGGCTCGACGGCCCGCGCGGTGAGCGTCCAGTCCATGAACGTGCCGGCCTGCTGGGCCAGGGTCGCCACGGGCAGGACCACGTCGGCCAGGTCGGTGGCCGCGCTTGGGCGGGCCTCCAAACTGACGACGAAAGGCGACTTTGACAAGGCCTGACGGGCCGCCATTGGGTCGGCCAGGTCATCCAGATCCACGCCACCCAGCACCAGCCCAAGGCTGCCTTGACCGGCCTGGGCCAGCATGTCATCCACGGCCAATCCCTTGCCCGTCGGCAGGCAGCCCATCGCCAGCGCGCCCAGTTCGCCGGCGCGGCGCGGCACCCAGGCGAGCCGGGCACCGGCTGATTGGACGGCCGCCTCAACGCTTGAAAGGACGCCCGGCAGACCACCGGCCCGCTCCCCCACCAGGACGATGGTGTTGGCGTCCAACTTCAGTTTGGCAAGCGCCGACACCTCGTCGCCCGGTGCCGTGGGCACCACTTTGGCCTTCAGCTTCACCGATCCGGGCGAAGCCACGGGGGCGAGCGTCACCACGCTCAAGCCGGCCTTGCGGACGGCCTTGCGCAGCCGCAGGAAGATCATCGGGCATTCATCTTCGGGCTCCAGGGCCACCAACACCACCTGACGGGCCGTCTCGAGGTCGGCGTAGGTGACACCGACCCCCCGGGCCTGGCGCGCCACGAAGCCCGCCTCCTCGGCGCTGGCTCCCCGTCGGGCGCGGGCGTCGATGTTTGCCGTCTTCATGACCTCGCCGGCAAAGCGCGCGTAGGCCAGCGCGTTTTCCACGGTCAACCGGCCACCCGGTATGACGCCGACCTGGCCGCGCAGCTTCTTCAACCCGGCGGCGGCCGCGCTCAAAGCCTGCGGCCAAGAGGCCGGCTGGAGTTCGCCGTCCACCTTCACCAGCGGGGCGGTCAACGCATCGGACTGCGAGCGGAAACCGAACCGTCCCCGATCGCAGTTCCATTCCTCGTTGACGGCCATGTTGGTGGCGGCCAGGCGGCGGCGCACATCGCCGTGCCGCTGGTCGACGCGCAATGAACAACCGGCGGCGCAGTTGTCGCAGGCGGTGGTGGTCGAGACGAGGTCGAAAGGCCGCGACTGGAAGCGATAGTCGGCGGACGTTATCGCGCCGACCGGGCAGATCTGGGACAGATTGCCGCTGAAGTAGCTGACCTCATGTGACGGGCCTGTGCCGATCTGGCTGGCGGCGCCCCGCTCGACGAGCGACAGCAAAAGATCGCCGCTGATCTGCTCGCCAAAGCGGGTGCAGCGCTGGCACAGCACGCAACGCTCGCGGTCGAGCAGCAAAATGTCGGTCAGTTCGGTGGGCTTGGGATAGCTGCGCTTGATGCCGCCGTAGCGGGATTCGCCCCGTCCGTTCGACACCGCCTGGTTTTGCAGCGGGCACTCCCCGCCCTTGTCGCACATCGGGCAATCGAGCGGGTGGTTGATCAACAGGAACTCCAGCATGCCCTCTTGGGCATTGCGGGCCACGTCGGAGGTCACCGCCGTCTTGATGACCATGTTGTCCATGGCATCCAGCGCGCAGGCCGGTTGCGGCTTCATGCCGCGGCCGTTGCCGGCGTCCGGCACGTCGACCATGCACTGACGGCAAGCCGCCACCGGGTCGAGCAGCGGATGGTCGCAGAAGCGGGGAATTTCGATGCCAACCGATTCGGCCGCCCGTATCACCTTCGTGCCCTTGGGCACGGTCACGGCGACGTCATCGATGCGCAGCGTCACGTCTGTCATGCCGCACCTCGTTTCGGTGAGGAGGCCGAATCGCTCGCCCACAGCGTCGACTTCTCGTAGGGGAACAGTTCCCAAGCCGGTGTGTGATAGCCGGCCTCAAACTCGTCCCGGAAATGCTTGACGGCGCTGCTGACGCAGGCCACCGTCCCGTCGGCCAGCACGCAGAAGCTCAGGCCCGACATCTGGCCGGTGATGCTGAGCAGCTTGTCCACATCGCCCGGTTGTCCCTGGCCTGCCTCCAACCGGCCCAGCACCTGCACGAGCCACCAACTGCCTTCCCGGCAGGGTGTGCATTTGCCGCACGACTCGTGCTGATAGAACTGTGTCCACCGCAGCGTCGTGCGCACCACCGAGGTTGTCTCGTCAAACACCTGCAGCGCCTTTGTGCCGAGAATCGAACCGGCCGCCCCGACCGACTCGTAGTCGAGGGGGACGTCCAGGTCCTCTGCCGTAAATATCGGCGTGGACGAGCCGCCCGGGGTGAAGAACTTGAGCTGGTGACCGGCCCGGATGCCGCCGGCCAGGTCAAGCAAGGTGCGCATCGTCGTGCCCAGCGGCGCCTCGTACTGCCCGGGGTGGGCGACGTGGCCAGACAGCGAGTAGAGCATGGCGCCCTTCGACTTCTCGGTGCCCATCGAGGCGTACCATTCGGCGCCGTTCACCAGGATGGCCGGCACCGAGCAGATCGACTCGGCGTTGTTGACGACCGTCGGGCTGGCGTACAGGCCCGCCACCGCCGGGAAGGGGGGACGAAGCCTGGGCTGCCCGCGGAAACCTTCGAGCGAGCTGAGCAGGGCGGTTTCCTCGCCGCAGATGTAGGCGCCGGCCCCGGCGTGCACGATGATGTCGCAGTCGAAGCCCGAACCCAGGATGTTCTTGCCCAACAGGCCGGCCGCGTAGGCCTCACGAACCGCCGCGCGGACGCGCCGGATGACGTGGGCCACCTCGCCGCGCACGTAGATGTAGGCCTCGTGCGCGCCGACAGCGTAGCAGGCGATGATTGAGCCCTCCACGACCAGCTGCGGCGAGGCCATCAGCATCGGCATGTCTTTGCAGGTGCCGGGCTCCGACTCGTCGCAGTTGACGACGAGATACTTCGGGTTGGGGTTGTCCTGGGGTATGAAACTCCACTTGGTGCCGGTCGGGAATCCGGCGCCGCCGCGGCCGCGCAGGCCGGAATCGATGACGGTTTTCATGACGTCGGCCGGCGCCATGCCAAATGCCTTCCTCAGCCCGTCATAGCCGCCGTTGGCGCGGTATGTGCTGAGCTTCCAGGACATCGGCTTGTCCCAGGTTTGGGTCAGTATCGGGGTCAGGGTGTCGGTCATGCGGGCGCCCCCTTGGGTACGGGCGGCGCGGTTGGCCTGGTTCTCGGCGCACCCGGCGCTTTCCAGCCCTTGGCGCGGGCGATCTTCAGCCCCACGAGCGATGGCTCGCCGGCGGCCGGACCCTCATCGGCCAGCCCGTCGTCGAAACCGGCCAGCATGCGTTCGTTGGCCGCCCAGCCCGGCAGCACCGGGCCGCGGGTCGACTTGACGGGCTTGCCGGCCGCCAGGTCGTCGAGCACGGCGATCGTCTTGCCCGGGGTCATGTTGTCCATGAACTCCCAATCGATCATTACCACCGGCGCATAGTCGCAGGCGGCGTTGCATTCGACGGCTTCGAGCGAGAACTTGCCGTCCGGGGTCACCTCGTCGTCGCCAATCCCCAGGTGCTGCTCGACCGCTTCCATGATCTCGTCGCCGCCCATGACGGCGCACAGGGCGGTGCGGCAAACCCCGACGTGATGCTGGCCGCCGCGATGGCGGCGGAACTGCGTGTAGAAGGTGGCGATCCCCACCACCTCGGCGATGGACATGCCAAGTATTTCGGCGCAGGCCCGCACACCGGCGGGGCTGATCCGCTCGTCCACCGATTGCACCAGGTGCAGCATCGGCATGATCGCCGACCGGGGCCTTGGGTAGCGGCCGGCCAGGTCCCGCAATTCCTCCAAGGTTTTCTGGTCGATCGCCGTCGACTCGTCCGTCCAGTCGATGCTGCCGCTGTCGTCGAAATCGTGCGGCAGCACCTCAGTGGCCCGCTCACTCATCGGTCGACACCTCCCATCACGGTATCCAGGCTGCCCAGAGCCACCACGGCGTCCGACAACATGCCACCCTCGCAGACCATCGGAACGGCCTGCAAGGCGTTGAACCCTGGGTCACGCATGTGTACGCGGTAGGGGCGCGCCCCGCCGTCGGAGACGACGTGACAGCCCAACTCGCCGGACGGCGATTCGATCGTCTGGTACACCTGGCCCGGCGGCACCGTGAAACCCTGGGTGTTGCGCTTGAAGTGGTGGATCAGGCCTTCCATCGAGTCGCCCATGATGTGCTTGACGTGGGCCAGCGAGTTGCCCTGGCCGTCCGCCGCTACCGAAAGATCCGAGGTGGCCGCCAGCCGGGCGTCCTCGATCCGGTACGGCTGGCCGGCCGTGGCTTCCAGCTTGACGGCGCACTGCTCGATGATCTTGACGGACTCTTCCATCTCGTTGAGACGGATGACCCAGCGCCCGTACGAATCGCAGGTGTCGGCGGTGCACACGTCGAAATCGTAAGTCTCGTAGTCGCAGTAAGGTTGAGTCTTGCGCAGGTCCCACGGATAGCCGGTGGCGCGCAGCACCGGGCCGGACATGCCGAGGCTCATGCACTGGGTCAGGTCCATGTAGCCGACCCCTTGCAGGCGGGCCTTGAAGATGGGGTTTTCCAGGGTGAACTGGCCGACCTCCGGCAGGTTCTTGCGCAGTTGCTTCACCAGTTCGCGGATCAGGTCGACGCCGTTGACGGGCAGGTCGACGGCCACACCGCCGGGGCGGATGTAGGCGTTGTTCATGCGCAACCCGGTGACCGCCTCGGTGAATTCCAGCACCCGCTCGCGCTCGCGAAGGCAGACCTCTTGGACGGATGTCGCGCCCAGTTCCAAGCCGCAGGCGCCGACGGCCGTCAGGTGCGAGGCGATACGGTTGACCTCCATCATCAACACGCGCAGGGCGTTGGCCCGCGCCGGCATTTCCGCCGTGATGCCCAGCAGCTTGTCGACGGCCAGGGAATAGACGGCCTCGTTGTGCATGCCCGCCACGTAGCTGGTACGTGTCAGCAGGACGCACGCCTGGGTCCAACTGCGGAACTCGGTGGTCTTTTCGATGCCGCTGTGCAAGAAGCCGATCGCGGGGCGGGCGCCGATGACGGTCTCGCCGTCCAGTTCGAGCACCAAACGCAGCACGCCATGGGTGGACGGGTGCTGCGGGCCCATGTTGACGACAATGGTGTCGTCGGCCCGCTGCCGGGCGGCGGTGACGATGTCTTCCCAGTCGGCACCCCCGGCGACGAACTCGTCCGGGTTGCCCAAGTTCTCCATGTGCATGTCGGTCATCGGGCGTAGCTCCTGCGATTGTCGGCCGACGGGGTGCTGGCACCCTTGAACTGCACATTGATGCCACCCAGTGGGTAGTCCTTTCGCTGCGGCCAGCCCACCCAATCGTCTGGCATGAGAATCCGGCTGAGGCCGGGGTGACCGTCAAAGATGATGCCGAACATGTCGTAGGTTTCGCGCTCGTGCCAGTTGGCCATCGGCCAGGTGGGGGTGACGGACGGCACGTGCGGATTCGTCTCGGGCACTGCCACCTCCAGGCGCAGGCGCCGGTTGTGGGTGATGCTCAGCAGGTGGTACACGACGTGCAGTTCGCTGCCGGCCTGGGCCGGGTAGTGGACGCCCGACACCGACCCGCACACCTCGAACCGCAGGTAGGGGTCGTCCCGCAACACCCGCGCCAGGTCGGGCAGCAGGTCGGGGCGCACCCGCAGCGTCAACTCGCCGCGATCGACGAAGCGGGCCAAGATGACATCGGGCACTTTCGCACTGATGGCCTGGTCGACGACGGCGAACCAGCCCTCCAGCGGTGGCGTCACCAGTCCGGGCATGTCATAGCGGCGGGCCAGGCCACCGAAGCCCGAGACATCGGGGCTGGTGTTGCCCCAGGTGCCCTCTTGGCTATCGATGAGGGTGGGAACGTCGGGTAGGGGGACGACCGGCAGGGCGCCGGCGGCATCTGGCGTCTCAGACATGCGTCACCGCCCTGGCGTCGTCGCCCGTCACCGGGTTCAGTTCGATCAACGGGGTGGCGGCGAGCTTGGCCGCTTCGACGGCCACACGGTTGGCCACGTCGTCCGCCCCGATGGGGGCGTGGAAAACCTCGTTTTCCTTCAGCTTGAAGACGGCGTCCATCAACTGATCCGGGCGGGGTGGGCAGCCGGGCAGGTACATGTCGACGGGTACGACGTGATCAACCCCCTGCACGACGGCGTAGTTGTTGAAGATGCCGCCCGAGGACGAGCAGGCGCCCATCGCGATGACCCACTTGGGGCTTGGCATCTGGTCGTAGAGGCGGCGAACCAGCGGCGCCATTTTCTGGCTGACCCGGCCGGCCACGATCATCAGGTCGGCCTGGCGGGGTGAGGCGCGGAACACCTCCTGGCCCCAGCGGCCGGCGTCGGCGCGTGGCCCGCCGTAGCTGATCATTTCGATGGCGCAGCAGGCCAAACCCATTGTCAGCGGCCAGAACGAGGTACGGCGCGTCCACCCAGCCACCTGCTCCAACGTCGTCAAAATGATGCCGGACGGCAAGCGTTCTTCCAAGCCCATCAGTCCCACTCCAACCCGCCGCGGCGCAGCACATAGAAATAGGCGACGAAGACCGTCGCTATGAAAGTCACCATGGCGCCGACGGCGAAGAGTCCCAGACGGTCGAAGCTGACGGCCCAGGGGTAAAGGAAGACGATCTCGATGTCGAAGATGATGAACAGCATGGCTGTGATGTAGTACTTGACCGAGAACCGGCCACCGCCGACGGGCGCCGGCGTCGGATCGACGCCGCATTCGTAAGAGTCTTCCTTGGTCAGGTTGCGGCGACGCGGCCCAAGTTTGACGCTAAGCCCGACGGCCGCGACAACAAACACAGTCGCCAAGACGACCATACCCACGATTGGGATATAAGGACTCACGAACGAATCTCCTTAATCGACTGGGGGGCGCGGCCTGGTGTGACGCAAGTGATTCTACCCCAAGAGCCCCCGGGGGTTATCGGCCCACGGCCAGAGAGCGAAAAAGACGCCCCCGGTCTCAAGCGTGTGCAGGAACGCAACAAACCACCCCGTCAGTCGCTTCGCGACTGCCACCCCTCCAAAGGAGGGGAATTGAGCGGAGTCACTACGGGAAGACCACCTTCAGCAGGAAACGCAGGATTCGGTCGTCCACCGGGCCCCCCTTCGGGGCCACCAGGCCGGCCATCATCTTGTTGACCACCCGCATCACCGACTTGTTGGGCAAGCCATACTTCAGGCAGGCGGCCAGGATGGTTGGGTTGCCCATCAGCTTGGTGAACGCCGCGCCGCCGCGATAGTAGCGTCCCACCTGCGCCTTGACGCGCCAGTGGTAACCCTGCAAGGCCTGCTCACCGGCCGGGGTGCCGAACCCGGCGGCCTTGGCGGCAGCCGCCGCCTGGCCCGCCCAAGTGCCCGACTCCAAACCCCACGACACGCCTTCGCCGTCATACGGGCTGACGAGGCCCGCCGCATCGCCCGCCAGAAGCGTGCCGTTGCGGTAGACGACCTGGCGATTCAGCCCCATCGGCAACGCGGCGCTCTGAACCTCCGGTTTGTTGGTCGGTGTGCCATCGGCGTCCACCCAGGTCATGCCCCACTGCGCGGGCAGCGTCTTGACCCAATCCTGCAGCATCGCCTTGTGGTCCGTCCGTCCGAAACTGGCGCCCGTGGAAAGCTGCCCGATGCCGACGTTGTACAACCCCTCACCCATCGGGAACACCCAGCCGTAGCCGACCAGACGGGTGGCGCTTCGCGAATCCGGCTCGGGCATCGCCATCCACGAGTGCAGGTACTTTTCGTCCGGCAGGATGCCACACGCCCGCATGTAGCCGCGCGCCGCCACGCCCATCGGGGTGTGCGTCAGGCGGGGCATGCCGGCCGGGACGCCGAGACGCGCCGCCGCCCCCGTCGCGTCGATGACAACCGGCGCCAGCCAGATCTCGCCACCGCCGCTGACGCCAATCACCCGATCACCGTCAGTGATCGGACCATGGATGGCCACACCGAGGCGAACCTTCGCACCGGCCGCCTCGGCCGCCTGCAGCATGAAGTAGTCGAACTCGCTGCGGCGCACCGTGCACGACAGTGTCGGCAATCCGGACGAGGCCGGCCACTCGAACACAAACGGGCCGTTGTGGTCACCGTAAACGGCGATGCCCTGCGACCTGTGCCAGTGATCTGGTATCTCCAGGCCCAAGGCCGCCAGCGCCCCCACAGCCCGGGGCGTCAACGCATCGCCGCAGGTTTTTTCGCGGGGCATCTGCGCCGCCTTGTCGATGAGAAGTACATCAAGGCCGGCGCGGGCCGCCGTCATTGCCGCCGCGCAGCCAGACGGACCCGCGCCCACCACTATCACATCCATAGCCAGGAGTTTAGTGGGTCACGGGCAATGAGTGAACGGTCCGCTGGGCCACGGGCCGTACCACTGGTCTGAGCCAGTGCACTGCGACCCGTCAGTGATCCACGGCACGCTCGGGGCGACGGTGGCCGTCGTGGGGGGCGGCGTCGCGGTGGACGGCGCAGGTGGTTGCGTGACGGGCTGGTCGACCGGCGGTTGCGTGGTCGTGGTTGGCGGACGCGTCGTGGTCGATGTCGTCGGCGGCGTCGTGGACGGTGTCTCCGTCGTCGGAGTTTCGGTGATGGACGGCTCGGGCGTCGTGGTGGTTGTGGATGGCGCAGGCATCGTCTGCGAAGCGACGGGCGGTGGCACCGGGGCGTTTGGCTTGACCAGGCTGCTTATGCCCAAAGCCGCCGCGCCGACAACGGCCACAATAGCAACACCGATCCCCACCATGGCAGCACCGGAGAGGCCACCCCCGCTGGCCGCCCCAGCGGACGCCCCGCCCGCTGACCCGCCGGATGCGCCGCCTGCCGAACCCGCTGTGCCTGACCCTGAACCGGTGCCAGCGCCGGAAGCCGCCGCAGCACCCCCGGCTGCGGCGGCACCGGCCGCCAACATAATGCTGGCAGGCATCGATGGCGGATTGACTATCACAGAGGCTGAGGCCCAATTCGCTCCCGCCACTGCGGCTTGAGCCACCGTCAGCCCGGCCACCCCGCCGAGCAGGTGGCGGCCCAAGGCGGTTGTCACCTTGGGCTTGGACGCTGCCTGGGACACCCCAGACGGCGGCCTTGCCTGTCCCTCGTCTTCACTCACGTCGTCTCCCGAATTGTTGATTTCCCCCATGTAAAGCTTGCGGAACGATTCCTTCGACCGCATGATGAGCACCGAAGCGTGTCGGGCGTCGATGCCCAGCGCCTCGCCGATTTCCGCTGGCTTGTACCCCTCGACGGCGCTGAGCCACAGCACCGTCCTGTAGCGCTGGTTGAGCGCATAAAAGCACCGTGCCACCAAGTCATCCTCGGTGTTAGGTTCGTCCAACTGCGGCGCTGCCACTTCATCGGCGGCATCCAGCGGCTGGTCGGAATGCAAAACCCTGTCCCAAGCCACCGTGCGGATGGTGGCATAAAGATAGGCCCGGAAATTGGTGGACGGGCCCCGCCCGTCATTGAGCGATCGCCAGATTCTGGCGTACGCATCGGTGACAACTTCGTCAGCGTCGAAACCGCGTCCTCCGACCCGCGTTTTGGCATAGTTGAACGCCGACGCGTAATACCGCGTCCATAGCGTTTCGAATGCTCCATCGACACCATCCCTGACCCTCTCAACCAGGGTAGCGTCGTCTAGCAATGCCAATTCGTCCATGGCCACCTGTCTGTTACCACGAAGGCATTTCCATTACGCAGACGAGCTTACCCCGTATCGTCCAGATTGTCCTGCATTTCCTAAATTGCTCGTGTTCGCCTGAGTAGGTGACGCATTCCTGCCTCACCCGGCTCTCTCCCCGGGCGACTATGCACTATCCCCTACCACAACGCCTGCCTAGCCCTTAGCGGCCCACGGTGTGGTAGCACACACTTACAAAGACGGTCGGGGGGTGCGTTTCATAACACCCGGGGCAAAACTACCAAAGTGAAACTTCGCTCTATCGCTGCGTGGCCAGGAACCTGGCCAGCCGGGCGATGGCGTCCCGCAGCACCTCTTCCTCTGGCAGCGCCACGAGACGGAAGTGGTCCGGGTTAGGCCAGTTGAAGCCCCGTCCGTGACTGACGAGTATCTTCTCGGCACGCAGCAGGTCGAGCGCCCACGCCTCGTCGTCGTCAACCGAGTAGACGTCAGGGTCAAGGCGCGGGAACAGGTACAGGGCGCCGCTGGCCGGCACGCAGGTGACGCCCGGTATCTGGACGAGCAGTTCATGGGCCACTTTTAGTTGGTCGTAGAAACGTCCGCCCGGCACGCAGAACGCGTCGACGGATTGATGCCCGCCGAGGGCCGTCTGAATGGCGTGCTGGGCCGGCACGTTGGCGCACATGCGCATGTTGGCAAGCAAGTTCAGCCCGTCAAACAACCCGGACGCGGCGGCCAGGGGCCCCGTCGCAACCACCCAGCCGGCCCGGTAGCCGCACGCCCGGTAAGCCTTCGACAGGCCCGAAAATGTCAGGCACAGCACATCAGAACCAGTCAGGGTGGCGGTGAAGGTGTGCTCGCCGGCGAAGATGATCTTCTCGTAGATTTCGTCCGACAAGACGATCAGATTGTGGGCCCTGGCCAAGTCGACGACGGCCTGCACCGTCTGGCGGGCATAGACCGCGCCCGTCGGGTTGTTCGGGTTGATCAGCACGATGGCGCGTGTCTTTGGCGTGATCTTGGCGGCGATGTCGGCGACGTCGGGGTTCCAGTCGTTCGCCTCGTCGCACAGGTAATGGACCACGTCCGCCCCGCACAGCGTCGCCTGGGCCGTCCACAACGGGTAGTCGGGCGCGGGGATGAGGATTTCGTCCCCCGGGTTGATCATGGCGCTCAACACCATGGCGATCAACTCTGACACTCCGTTGCCCAGCCACACCTGGTCGACGTCGATGTTCAGGCCGTGCTCTTGGTAGTAGTTGGCCACGGCGGTGCGGGCACTGTAAACGCCTCGAGCGTCCGAATAGCCCTCTGACTCGGGCAGATGCGCGACGACGGCGCGCACGATGGTTTCCGGCGCCGTGAAGCCGAAGGGGGCCAGGTTGCCGATGTTGAGCTTCAGGATGCGTTCGCCCAAGGCCTCCATGCGCTGGGCCTCGACCATATTGGCGCCCCGCACGTCATAACGCACGCCCCGTAACCGCTCCGCCTGGTCGAATTTCATGGCTGATCCCGTCTGTTGGTCGAACTTCTAGGTTAACACTGCCACCAATAGACTTGGCTTCATGCCCAACCTGCGCTGGCCCGTCGTCCTGTTCGACCTGGACGGGACGTTGGCCAATTCCATCGACCTGGTGATCGCGTCCTATCAGGCAGCCTTCGCCTCAATCGGGCGCACCGTCTCGCGCGACGTGGCACTGCACTGGATCGGCGAGACGCTGCGCCAAACCTATGCCCGCGAAGCGCCTGACCATGGCCCCGGCATGGAGGTCGTCTACCGGGCGTACTACGCCGACCATGTCGACCAGATCTCTGGCTACCCCGGCATGCCGGAGCTGTTGGCATCACTGACGGACGCTGGCGCGGTCATCGGGGTGGTGACGGCGAAACGCCGCGAGGTGGCGCTGATCACGATGCGGCAGGCCGGTGTCGAAGGGCTGGTCGAGTTGCTCGGCGCCATGGAGGACACCACCGCCCACAAGCCCGACCCGGAGCCGCTGCTGGCGGCGGCGGCCAAGCTCGGCGTCACTCCAGAAGCTTGCGTTTACGTGGGCGACGCCGTCCATGACGTGATGGCCGCCAAGGCCGCCGGAATGGCCGTCATCGCCGTCACCTGGGGCGCCGGCCTACCCGACGAACTGGCCGCCCTGGCGCCCGACGTCATGGTGGGCGACGCTGCCGAACTGGCGCGTGCCTTGATGAACTGAGCTCCATTCCCTCAGAAGAGGAATGGACCACGGAAAATTCCCCTCTGCGGAGGGGTGGCAGTCGCGAAGCGACTGACGGGGTGGTTGACGCGGCGAGCTCCAGCCGGCCCGAGCGCACAGGCACCGTACTCGACGCACGATCAAGTGGCCACCAGGCCTGGGCACGCGTCTGCGCCGTCGCCAGCTCGAACCGGCGTTCCGCCCGCCATGTCAACCGGCGGAGTGAAATGTGAGCGCCCTACTGGAACATGTGGATGCAGTCCTCGCAGACTGCCGACCCTTGGGAGTGATCGCTCGCCTGCATCTGGGCGATCATGGCGTCCCCCATCGCTGGGGTCACCGGGCCGGCGACCACGGCTGGACTGGATACGGCCCGGGCGCGTACCCGGGGTATGGCAAGACGGGTTTCGGTGCACGAAGCTTGCCGAAGGCCAGCGCGAACAGCGTGGCCGCCAGCCAGGCCAGTACCGTGAAGGAAGAGCTGAACTCCGACCCGAAAACCGCGGCAGACAGCCTGTGGGACAGCTCCGCGATGACGTCCACCAGCAAGACAACCCAGATGACCGCGATGAGGACCATGTCGATGATGGCGAACACCCGGCCCGCTATGTTCAGCACCTTGAACAGGCGGATCAGGGTGACAAACAGCACCACGAAGCCGATCAGCAAGATGATGGTCGGCAGGGAATACACGAAGAATCTGAGCATGCTCAGTCTTCCGCCGGCCGCCGTGACATAAAGCGGCCTGAAGAAGATGGCGCTGCACAACAGATAAACGGCGTAGACGGCCAGCCACAGGTTGGCGTAAGCGCTGAAAGAATCGCGCAGCTTTTTCATTGTGACAAGGAAGGCCACGGACAGCACGGCAACCGTTATGGCCGTGCACGCGAACAGCGTCTGTGCCATGGCTGTTGACGACATGTGATTGGGGCCTCCCATGTGAGGCATCAGCAGGCGTTTGATCCAGTTCATCCCGCTTTGCATATACATGCCCAGGGCGTAACTGAAGACCGCCGCCAATAAGGCGCCGATGGCCGCCACCAGCGCGGGCACGGTCGGCCTGCTGGGTGCCGCGGGATAGCTAGTTTGAGGCGCAATCGGGGTTTGTTGGGTTGGTGCCGTGCTCATCATTGAGCCTTCCTGTCGAGAGTTGGCTGTGAGTCTACAGGACCACCCCGTCGGCTCCGCCGCCACCCCTCCGCAGAGGGGAATTCAGGGGTGCATGGAACCGGTTTCCAGGAAGCGGGTGTGGAAACTTAGCGCCGTGGCCAGATCGTGCGGGGTCTGCAGGCCTTTGGTGACGCGCAGAGCCCGCTCGAAATACTCGTGCAGCAAGGGGCGATAGCTGGGGTGGGCGCAGTTGTCGATGATTTTTGCCACCCGCTGGCGGGGCGCCAGGCCGCGCAGGTCGGCCAGGCCCTGCTCTGTGATGATGACGTGCACGTCGTGCTCCGTGTGGTCGTGGTGGCTGACCATCGGGACGATCGCCGAGATGGCCCCGTCTTTGGCGGTCGAGGGCGAGACGAAGCACGAGATATGGGCGTTGCGCGTGAAGTCCCCCGACCCGCCGATGCCGTTTTGCATCCGGGTGCCGGCGACGTGGGTGGAATTGACGTTGCCGTAAATGTCGGCCTCGATCATGCCGTTGCAGCTGATGCAGCCCAGCCGGCGGATGACCTCCGCGCTGTTGGAAACGTCCTGCGGCCGCAACACCACGCGCCCGCGATACTCGTGCGCCCGCTGGTTCAGCCGCGCCGCGTACTCGGGGCTAAAAGAGAACGCCGTGGCGGAGGCGACGTCGACGATCCCGGCGTCCAGCAGATCGATCAGCCCGTCCTGGATCACCTCGGTGAAGCTGTTCAGCCCGGCGAGCCCCGAACCAAGCAGCCCGACGAGCACCGCGTTGGCGATGTTGCCGACCCCCGATTGCAGGGGAAGCAGGTTGGCGGGCAGACGTCCCGCCTTCACCTCGGCACCCAAGAAGTCGAGCAGATGCCCGGCAATCGCGGCCGAGTCGGCGTCCGGCGGCTTGAACGGCGCGTTGCGGTCGTGATGGTCGGTAAGCACGACGGCCGCCACCTTGGACGGATCGACCCGCAGCGTTGGCTGCCCGATGATATCGCCGGGGTGTACCAGCGGTATCGGCTCTCGATTGGGTGGTGCGGCCTCGGTGCCGTAGTATACGTCGTGCAGGCCGAAAAGCTCCGGCGACTGCCACTGGTTCACCTCGATGATGACGCGGCTGGCGTGCTCCAAATAGGTGCGGTTCAGCCCCAGGGACGTGGACGGGACGAGCTCGCCGTCGGCGGTGATGGCCGTCGCCTCGACAATCGCCCAATCGAGAGGCCCGAAGAACCTCTGCACCACCTGGTGGTGGAAATGCGACAGGTGGACATCGGCGTAGCCGCTGGTGCCGTCGTTGATCTTGGCCCGCATCGCCGGATCGGACTGGTAGGGGGCGCGCAGCGACACTCCGTCGGCCGCCGCCAGCACTCCGTCGCAATCCGGGGCGGTTGACGCGCCGGTGAACATCTTGACGCTGAACTGTTCGCCCCGCTCATGGGCCGCGCCGATTCGAGCGGCCAGTGCCGCGGGCAGGGCCTTCGGGTAGCCCGAACCGGTGAAACCAGACATGCCGATGGCGTCCCCGTCCCTGATGAGCGAGGCCGCCTGGTCGGCGCTCGTCACCAGCGACGACAGGTGCGGGTTCGCGATGCGTCCGGTCATTTGGCTTCTCCTGACGTCGGGGTGTCGGACGGTTTGAGGTTGCCCAGCCAGCGGGCCAGCCGGCCGCCGCGCCCCAGTTCGGCCAGGCGAGCCTCGACCCCCTCGCGGAGCTCCGCCGGCGTCACCACCAGCAGATCATCGCCGGCCCGCAGCTTGCTGTGACCGTGCGGCGCGAACGACTCGTCCCCCCGCATGACAAGGGCGATGACGACGTGCGGCGGCAACCGCAGCTCGCGCACGGCCAGGCCGGCCAGCTTGGAGCCCTGCGGCACCGAGACCTTCAACAGATCGGCCCGGCGCTCCTCCAAGGGGGCCACCTCGATGTCCAGGTCGAAGGGCGCCCAGGGGTCGATCAGGCCGAGCCGCTTCGCCACCCACGGCAGGGTTGGCGCCTGAATGGCCGTGAAGACGATGACGAACACGAAGACGATGCCGAACAGCAGGTGCGAGTCGGTGATACCCATGGCCAGCGGCACGGTCGCCAAGATGATCGGGACAGCGCCGCGCAGCCCCGCCCACGACAGAAACACCTGCTCACGCCACGGCACTTTGAACCAGACAGACGACACCCAAACGGTGATCGGGCGGGCCACCAGCGTCAAGAACAACCCGGCGACAACCGCCAAAAACAGGCTCTGCCAGGTGATGTGCTCGTGAACCGCCAGCAGGCCGAGCATGACGAACAAGCCGATCTGGGCGATCCAGCCCACTCCCTCGGCGAACGACCGGGTGGCGTGCCGGTGGGGCAGGTCGGCGTTGCCGAGCACCACCGCGCAGATGTAGACGGCCGCGAAGCCAGACAGGTGGATGACCGAGCCCAGACCGTAGGCCACCACAGCCCAGGCCAAAGTGGCGATCGGGTAGAGGCCGCTGGACGGCAGGGCGACGCGGCGCAGCAGACCGCGCCCGACCAGGCCGACGACCAATCCGAGCACCAGGCCACCGACCAACTCCAAGACGATCATGCCCGCCAATCCCCACGGCCCGCCCTCGGGCGGCGTGCCCATGACGTATTGGGTGGCCGCCACCACCAACAGGACGGTCGGCGCGTCGTTCAGGCCCGACTCGCCCTCCAGGGCGGCCATCACCCTGTGCGGCAGTGACAGCCCGCGCAGCACCGAGAAGACGGCCGCCGCGTCGGTCGGTGCCGTGATGGCCCCCAGCAGAACCGCCACCCCGACGGGCAGACGCAGCACGTAGTAGCCGAACACGGCAACCAAGGCGATGGACACCAGAACCCCGAGCGTCGCCAGCACGGCGGCCAGGCCGATGTGGCTGCGAATGTCGCTCCACTTCGTTGTCAGGCCGCCTTCGGCCAGGATCAGCGCCAGCGCGATGAACCCCAGATCGTGCGCCATCTTGACGTTCTCAAAGTCGATGTTGACACCCAGCAACATTCCCAGCCCAAGGAAAAGCAGCAGGGCTGGCATGCCAATGCGGGCACCGAAGCGGGCCGTCACCACGGCGATCAGCACGATGACGGCACCGGCCAAAAAGAGGGTGTCGAGGCTCAATGACATCCGTCAATTATCCCATAGGCGGGTTGTGCGTCGGCGGAACCGGGAATTCTCCTCCTAGAAGGGGAATGATACGGCGGTCAGCCTGCGAAATGGCAGGCGCTGCAATGGAACGACACGCCGTCGGGGCGATCGATCAGCTCGGGTTCCTCGTCAACGCAGACGGCCGGGACACCGTCCTTGACATCCGTCGCGCCAAGGGCCGGCGCTTTCCAGCACCGCGTGTGGAAGCGGCAACCGCTGGGCGGGTTGGCCGGGCTGGGGACGTCGCCGGCCAGCATGATCTGCTGACGGGTGCCGCGCAGCGTCGGATCGGGCACCGGCACAGCCGACAACAGGGCCTGCGTGTACGGGTGGGTCGGGTGATCGTAGATCTGGGTCTCATCACCCATTTCCACGATCTTGCCGAGGTACATGACGGCCACCCGGTCAGAGATGTGGCGCACCACCGCCAGGTCGTGGGCGATGAAGATGTAGGCCAGGCCAAGTTCTTTCTGAAGATGCTCCAGAAGGTTGACGACCTGGGCCTGAACGGACACGTCCAGCGCCGAGACGGGCTCGTCGCACACCAGCACTTTGGGGTTCAAGGCGATGCCGCGCGCCACGCCGATGCGCTGGCGCTGGCCGCCGGAAAACTGATGCGGATAGCGGTTGATGTGCTCTGGGCTGAGCCCCACGAGCTCGAGAAGCTCCTGCACCCTCGCCCGCCTCGACCCCTTGGGGACGGCCTCCGGGTGAATGTCGAAGGGCTCGCCGACGATGTCGCCGACCGTCTTGCGAGGGTTCAACGACGTGTAGGGATCCTGGAAGACGATCTGGATGTCGCGACGCAGGCGCCGCATGGCGGCACCGGTTTGCTGGTAGACGTCGACGCCGTCGAACAGGACGGATCCGGCGGTCGGGTTTTCCAGGCTGACGAGCAGGCGGCCAAGCGTCGATTTGCCGCAGCCCGACTCGCCGACCACGCCGAGGGTTTCGCCGGCGTGAAGCTGGAACGACACGCCGTCGACGGCCCGCACATGGCCCGTGGTGTGCTGGATGACACCCGTCTTGATCGGGTAGTACTTGAAAAGGTCGATGGCCTCAAGGATGACTTCGCCGCTCACAGCCAACCCCCGATCTCATCGTCGACGCCCATGTCGTCCACCCGCTCGTCGGGTACGGGCTCGTCCACCCGCCAGTCGACCACCGCCGTGTCGGCCACCCGCCAGCAGGCCGCGAACCGCGTCCCCTTGGCGTCCAGCGACTCCAACGGCGGCGGTGTGCCTTGACGGCACTGATCGACGGCAAACCGGCAGCGCGGGTTGAAGGGGCAGCCGCTGGGCATCGCCAGCAGGTTTGGCGGCAGCCCGCCGATGGCCGGCAACACGCCGCCCAGTTTGGTGTCGAGCCGCGGCACCGATTCCAGCAGGCCGATCGTGTAGGGGTGGCGCGGCTGGCCGTAGACATCGACGACCGGGGCCGTCTCAACCAAGCGTCCGGCATACATGACCGCAATCCGGTCCGCCACGTTTGCCACCACGCCAAGATCGTGGGTGATGAGGATCAGGCCCATGTCGTGCTCGTCCTGAAGCTCCTTCAGCAGCGCCATGATCTGGGCTTGCACGGTGACGTCGAGGGCCGTCGTCGGCTCGTCGGCGATCAGGATCCACGGGTCCAAGGCGATGGCCATGGCGATCATGATGCGCTGTCTCATGCCGCCGGAGAACTGGTGCGGGTAGGCCTTGAAGCGCTGCCTGGCGGCCGGAATGCGCACCTGTTCCATCAGCGAGATGGCGGCCTTCATGGCGTCCGAACTGTTGGTCTTGTGGTGGATGCGGAACATTTCGGCGATCTGCCAGCCGACCGGGAAAACCGGGTTGAGGGCGCTCAAGGCGTCCTGGAAAATCATCGAAATCTTCGGCCCGCGCATGGCCGCCCGCTGCTTGCGCGACATTTTCAGCATGTCGACGCCCTGGAAAAGCACCTCGCCGCCGGTCACAAACCCGGGCGGGCTGTCAAGGATGCCCATGATGGCCTGCGCCGTCACTGACTTCCCCGAGCCCGACTCACCCAGGATGGCCAGGGTTTCCTTCTCGTCCAGATAGAACGAGACGCCGTTGATGGCCTTGGCGATGCCGGTGCGCATGCGGAACTCGACGTGCAAGTCGCGCACATCCAGCAGGTGGTCGTAGTCAGCCATGCCTCACCTCGCCTTCGGATCGAGCGCGTCACGAACGATATCGCCCAGCAGGATGAAGGCCAGCACGGCCAAGCACAGCGCCGCCGCCGGGAACAGCAGCATGAACGGCGCATTGCGTATCAGGCCCAAGCCCGAGGCGTTCGAAATGTCGCGGCCCCAGGAAACCACGGTGCTCGGCAGGCCAATGCCGAGGAAGCTCAGCGCGGCCTCGGTGGTGATGTAGCCGCCCAGGTCGATGGTCGACACGACGATCAGCGGCGTCATGGCGTTGGGCACGATGTGCGACATGGCCAGCCGTCCCGGGCCGGCGCCGAGCGCCCGCGCCGCCAGCACGTACTCCTGCGGCTTAACCTGCATGACGGAGGCCCGCATGAGACGGAAAATATTCGGCCAGTTGAATAGCGCCAGAACGATGACGATCCGAGCCACCGCCTGCGGCATCCCGGCGGATGGCGGCAGCGGCATGAAGGCCATGAAGACGATGGCGCCCAGGAGCATCGGAATGGAGAAGAAAATGTCGGCCAGGCGGGCCAGCACAGCGTCCACCCAGCCGCCCAGGTAACCGGCGAGCGTCCCCAATGAGCCGCCCAGCAGAGCCGCCAGCAGGGCGGTGAAAATGCCCACCAGGATCGACGCCCGGGCGCCGTAGATGGTCCGGGCGTAGATGTCACAGCCCTGGAAGTCGTTGCCGAAGATCGCCCCCGGCCGGGGTGGCAGCCGCGACATGTCCAGGGAGCAGGCGGTCGGATCCTTGGCGGTGAATAGTTGTGGGAAAACCGCGATCAGCAAAAACAAAAGCACCAGCGCGCCGGCCACCCAAAACATTGGGCGGTGGCGCATCTCGTCCCAGGCGTCCCGTCCCAAAGAGCGCGGTTTCTCGCCCGCGCTGCCAGCTGACGTAACGCCGCCATCCGGCGGCGGCGCCTTGGGCAGCAGAAGCGAGCGGCGCGTGATCGAAGGCATCGCCAATGGCTTCAGCCCGTCTTGGGCGCCGTCGGGAACAGAGCTCACGGGGTCGATTGGCTCACTCATGGCCGATCCTCGGGTCCAGGTAGCCGTACAAGATGTCGACCACCAGAGTCATCACCATGTAGATGACCACGATGACCAAAACCGCACCCACCAGCGTCGTCCCGTCGCGCTGGTTGATCGATCGGTAGATCAGCGAGCCGACGCCATTGATGTTGAAGATGCGCTCAGTGATGATGGCGCCACCCATCAGAGCCCCCAACGAGGCGCCCACATAGGTGATGGAGGGTATCAGCGAATTGCGCATGGCGTGCAGGCCGATGGCCCGCGCGGGCATCATGCCCTTGGCGTAGGCCGTGCGCACGTAGTCGGCCCGCAGGTTCTCGACCAGGTTGGTCCTGGTCAGGCGGGCGACGTAGGCGACGTAGAGGGAGCCGAGCACCACGCCCGGTAATATGAGCGACCGCCAACTTCCATTCGAGGTGACGGGAATGATGGAGTTGAGGTTGAACTTCAGGATGGCAAACTGGGACAACCCGCCCAACACGAAAACCGGAATCGCGATGACGACGAGCGTCGACACGGTGACCAGGGCGTCGATGAACCCGCCACGCCTGATGCCGGCCACGATGCCCGCAGTGACGCCGATGATGATCTCGCAGAGCACCGCTATCAGGGCCAGCTTAAGCGTCGTTGGGTAGCGGATGGCCAGTTCGTGCACAACGGTGTTGCGGGTGTAGTTGCTGATGCCCAGATTGCCGGTGAACAGATGCCCCAGGTACACCAGATATTGGACGATGAACGGCTTGTCGAGGCCATAGAACGAGCGGAACCAATCCACATAGTTCTGCGGGCAGGGCTTCTGCCCGCAACGCCCCGCCAGGGGATCGCCCGGCATCGTGAAGGCCAGCGTGAAAATGATGAAAGTGGCACCGAGGAAGGTGGGGATCATCATCAGCAGGCGCCGAACGATATATTTGCCCATTCCCAACCTTTCCTCTTACCGGCTGTTCGATCGGTGAACGGTCAAAGTCTAACCTGAATCTTCAAAAGCCGTGCATTCGGCCAAAGACTTGGGGCGGTGATCACATGGATCACCGCCCCATAGCGTCAGATCAAATCAGTCTCAGTTGAGAACGACCGAACTGAAATCGAAGGTCGAGAACGGCGTCATCTTGACCGACTTGACCTTGGTCGAGAAGCCGAACTGGCTGTTCTGGTACCACAGCGGCATCGTCGGCAGGTCTTGGCCAAGGATGGCCTCCGCCTGCTGGTACAGGCTATTGGCCTGCGAGGCGTCGGTGGCGGCGGCTGCCTGCTTCAGCAGGGAGTCGAACTGCGGGTTGGAGTAATCCGTGTCGTTGCTCGAGGCGCCCGTGGCGTAGATCGGCGTCAGGAAGTTCTCGATCGACGGGTAATCCATCTGCCAGCCACCGCGGAACATGCCGGTCAGGCTCTTGTCGCGCGAGGTGATCAACTGGCGCAGGGTCGCGAAGTCCGGGGTGTCCTTGACGGCGCAGTCCATGCCGAGGTTGGTCTTCAACTGGTTGCAGACAGCCGTCGCCCACGGATCGTGGCCGCCGTCGCCGTTCACCCAGATGTAGAACGTGCCCTTGTAGCCGCCGGCCGCGTCGTACAGCGTCTTGGCCTGCTGCGGGTTGAAGGTGCAGTTGTCGCCGCAAGCACCGGCCTTGTAGCCATCAACCACCGGGCTGACCCAGCCGGTGGCCGGGGTGCGGGCATTGTTGAAGATGGTGCTGGTCACCGCGGAGCGGTCGAAGCCCATCGAGATGGCCTGGCGCATGCGGATGTCGGCCAATTGCGGGTCAATGCTGGCCGGCGAGAAGCTCAACACCTGAATGACGCCGGTGTTGGCAGTGCCCCAACGGGGCGAGCCGTCGGAGTTGACCAAATCGGTCTTCCAGATGTCACCGACAAGCTGATCGGACGGGATGACGTCAGTCAGGTCGAGGTTGTTGGCCACGACGTCGTTGTAGGCGGCGCTGGTGTCGTTGTAGATCTTGAAGGTCACCTGGTCGACAGAGCCGGGGTACTTGCCGGAATAGTCGGCGAACTTCTTCAGCACGATCTGGGTGTCATCATTCGTGACGATCTGGTAGGGGCCAGCCGCGATCGGGGTCTTGGCGAAATCGGTCTTGCCCTGTGACGTGTCGGCGAAGAAGGCGTCCGGCTGCGGCGCGAAGGCCGTGTAGCCGAGGCGGACGACGAGGTTCGACGTCGGGGCGTTCGTCTTGATCGTGAAGGTGTAGTCATCGACGACCGTCAAGCCGCTCATGGTTGCGGCGGTGTTGCAGCCGTCGCCAGTGGGATCGTTGAAGCCGTCGATCATCGCGAAGAAGTACGAGTTGATCTGGGCGTTGTCGCAAGCGGCGCCCCAGTTCCACGCATCGACGAAGTTCTTGGCCTTGACCTCGGTGCCGTCCTGGAACTTGTAACCCTGGTTGAGCTTGACCGTCCAGTTAGTCGCATCGGTAGAGTCGATGGACTGCGCGATATCCATTTCGGGTGCCGCGTTGTCGGTGTTGTAATGGACGAGCTTGGCCTCGCTGGCGTCCAGCGGGTTGCCACCGCACACCTCTGAAGTATCGGTGCCCAGAAGCGGATTCTGCGGGGTGCAGCCACGCACCGTGATGCTGGTGGCAGCCGCCGTGGCGGTGGTCGAGCCAGTGTCGGTCGATGGTGTTGTTGTGTTGTTTCCTGAGCAAGCGCTTAGCGTCAAAGCGAACGCTGCGCACAGGGCGCCAGCGACGGCGACCTTGGTGGTTTTCATACAACCTCCTGTTGGGGCGCCAAAAGCGACGCCAGCTAAATCACTGGGAAATAGTGATGATTTTCTGCCATTCTGCTGTGATTTGGTAACAGATTGGCGACAGTTTTGTTACCGGCCTGTTACGTGCTGTCTCGACGTATCGCCCAATTGTCGGCTCACAAGGTCTTACGCTGATGTGGTCGCCTCGGTCAAGACTTGATAACGATGCATTCCCCTCCGTCAGGAGGGGTGGCGGCGGAGCCGACGGGGTGGTCCTCTGAACGTGTGCAGAAACGTAACCGACCACCCCGTCAGTCGCTCCGCGACTGCCACCCCTCCGCAGAGGGGAATTGCCCCGGCGCTTCGCGCCACCCCGTCAGGCCTTTGGGCTTACATTCTTGTCGCGCAGGTAGGCAACCGCGTCCACGATCACCGGCAGCGCCCGGATCACCGTCAGCGCCACCGCCGCCCAGACGATCACCCAGCCCGCCCAGTAGACGACCGGCCAGCCGTAGGCCTGCCCCAGCACGGTGCTTGGGCCACCCGGCTTCACATAGGCGGCCTCAATGCCCAGGAACACGAAGGCCAACAGCTTGGCGGCGCCGAAGATCGCCCGCATGGGGCGTCCGGCCGTCAGCCAGGCCGTGAACTTCGAGCGCATCATGTTCTTCTCGCCGAAGGGCGTCATTCCGTCCGAATAGGACGACGAGCGCAACCCGTCCACCACGAAGGCCCGCGCCACCACCAGCAGCGGCACCCACACCGGGATCAGGCCGAGGTCCGAAAAGACGATCCAGCAGGCCACCTCGACCACGCGATCGCCGACGATATCGAAGATGGCACCGAATTGGCTGGTTTCGTGGCGCCGACGGGCCACCCAGCCGTCCAACCCGTCCAGCAGGATGACGACCGCCAGCGCCGGCCCGCACCATTGCACGACGGACGGGTTATGGCCGTACATCACCCACAAGACGATGAAAAGCGCGATCATGCGCCCGATCGTGATGGCGTTGGCCATGGCATCTCCTTATGCCCGAACTGAGGGAGTTCGGCGCTGGCGGCTCAACTTTACCCGCGATTTCTCCCTGTTCCTCAGGTCGCAAGACTAGACTGGCAAAGAGGTCGCGACCTCCAATACCAGACCAGACGTCAAGGAGGCACCCCATGGGGCTGTTCGACAAAATGGAGCGCGGTATTGAATCCGCCGTCCATGGCGCATTCGCCAGTGTCTTCAAGGGTGACGTCGAGCCTGTCGAAATCGCCACCGCCCTGCAGAAAGAACTTGATGCTGCCGCCAAGGTCCTGAGCCAAGGCCGAATGCTGGTGCCAAACAACTTCCGGGTCTCCCTCGCGCGGGCCGATTATGACCGTCTGGCCCCCTATTCCCGCACGCTCAACGCCGAGATCATCCCCGGGCTGCGCGACCACGCGGCCAGCCGGCGCTATGTCTTCAACGGCCCGATAACGATCGCCTATCTGCTGGACGACAAGCTGACCAGCGGACGCTTCGCCATCGTCAGCTCCACCAGGGCCGGTGTCAGCGATGCCGCCGAACCCCGGGCTGAGGCCTACCACCGCCAGTTGGTGCTGGAGGTCAACGGCGTCCGTCACCCCTTGACACCGCCAGGCTTCACCATCGGGCGGGGCACCGAGGCCGACCTGCGCATCAACGACCCCGGCGTTTCCCGGCTGCACGCCCAAATCAGCGTCGAGGACGGCGGCGATGACAACGTGCACGTGACGATCACCGACCTTGGTTCGACCAACGGGTTGATCGTCAATGGGCAAAAGGTGCGGTCCGTGCCCTTGGTGGAAGGATCTCGTATCGAGATCGGCACGACCCGCATGCTTGTCCACTCGCCTGTGGGTGAATAGCGTGTCGGCTTTGTTGATCGGCGGGTTGAAGATCGCCTTCGTCGCGCTACTGTGGCTGTTCATAGCACTGGTGGCGGTGGTCGTGCGACACGATCTTTTCTTCGTCAACGCGGCGGGCGAGGCCAAGGCGCTGGCCCATTCTGCCGCCCCCAACCCGAAGCGACGCGGCTGGGCGGCCCAGCGACCCCGGCTCGTTGTTGTCGACGGCGCCGGCAAAGGCGACACCGTCCCCCTGCAAGGCGAGATCGTCGTCGGGCGAGCCGCCGACGCCACCCTCGACGTCAATGACGACTACGCCTCCGGCCACCACGCGCGGTTCTACCGCGACGGCCAATCGTGGATCGTCGCCGACATGGGCAGCACCAACGGCACCATCGTCAACGGGCTGCGGATCGCCCGGCCCACCCGGGTGGGCGACGGCGACATCGTTCGCGTCGGGCGCACCAACCTCAAGGTGGTGGAGCCGTGAGCGACGAAGAACGCACCGCCCGCCTGCCAGACGCGCCCGAACCAGCGGATCACTTCTCCTGGCGGGTGTCGGCGGCGTCGTGGGTGGGGTTGCTGCGCCGCAACAACCAAGATTCGGCCTTCTCGTCGCCCCGGGTGGCCGGTGTGGCCGACGGCATGGGCGGCGAAGCGGCCGGCGACCTGGCGTCGATGGTGGCGGCGCGACGGCTGTGGATGGCGGCGGCCAACCCGCTGGTCAGTTCGCTGGTCGGCGCGGTGGCGGCAGCCAGCAGCGACATCGCCGCCCTCGTCCAGGCCGACAAGAAGCTTGAGGGCATGGGCACGACGATCTGTGCGGCGTTGTTCGACGGTCACGATCTCGACATCGTCCATATCGGCGATTCGCGGGCCTACCGCTGGCGCGCCGGGAAGCTGAAGCAACTGACCCACGACCACTCTTTCGTCCAACAGTTGATCGACCAGGGCAGCCTGACGGAAGAGCAGGCCCGCGTGCACCCGCGCCGCTCGCTGGTCCTGCGGGTCGTCAACGGCACCCCGATCGGGTCACCTGACCACTTCACCGAATCTCCCCAGCTGGGTGACCGCTACCTGTTTTGCAGTGACGGGCTGAGCGGCTATGTGGACTCCGCCGCGATCAGACAAGCCATCGCCAAGCCCACCCTGGACGAGGCCGTCGACGCCATGCTGGCCGATGTTTCGGCCACCGGCGCGCCCGACAATGTGAGCGTGGTCTGCACCGAGATCGTCGCCCAGGACGACGACCTTGATGCCGCCCCGGCCAAGCTTTGGGGGGCTGCGTCAAGCCTGACGCCCCCCGATGACGCGGACGAGACCGCCGACATAGTTGCCGATCTTGAACGGTGGGGCGCGAAGATCCCGACGGAGGTCGCGCCTCGCACACCGGGCGCCCGACGGGTTGCGCCCCCGCCGGCGCATCACCGGTGGCGGGCCCTGATCGGGGGCCTGGTTGCGCTGGTGGTCCTGATCGGCGCGGCCATCGGTGGCCTCGCCTGGACCCGCACGCAATACTTCATCGGCGTCGCTGACGGAAACGCCGCCATCTTCCAGGGCGTCCCCTACAAGATCGGCCCCTGGTATCTCAGCAGCATCGAGCAGATCAGCTCCGTCGCCGTATCGGACCTGCCCGACTATTACGCCACCCAGGTGCAAGCCTGGAACATCAGGCCGTCAACCATGCTGGCAGCCCAGGAATCGTTGCAGACGCTCAAACAACAAGCCGACGCCTGCATAGCCGCGCGGGAAGGCCTGACACCGACCGTCGAAGGCTGCCCGTGACGGCCGTCGCTGGCACAGCCCCCAGGACGCCGAGGCGGGACACACCCCCCAGCGGGCGGTGGGCCGAACTGGGTTTGCTGGTGCCAGCTCTGGCCGTCGGGATCGGCGGCTTCGTGCTGACCAACCTGAACCGCACCGGCACCTTGCCGCCCCGGTGGTGGCTGGTTCCGGCGCTGGGCACCCTGCTGGCTTTGGCGGCCCATCTGGTGGTGCGGGTGCGGGCCCGCTACGCCGACCCGGTGATCCTGCCCGTCGTCGTCGCCCTGTGCGGGCTGGGGCTGGCCATGTTGAACCGCCTGGACATGGCGATCGGCGGCACCGACGTGGCCCGGACGCAGCTCATCTGGATGGTCGTCGGGGTGGCGGTCTTCGCCGCCGTCATCATCTGGTTGCGCGACTACCGGGTGCTGCAGCGCTACCCCTACATTCTGTTCATCGCCGGCATGGTGTTGCTGCTCATGCCGCTGATGCCGATCATCGGGACGAACATCAACGGATCGCGCATCTGGATCCGCATCGCCGGCTATTCTTTCCAGCCGGCCGAGGTCGCCAAGATCGTCCTGACCCTGGCTTTCGCCAGTTACCTGGCCGACCGCAGCGATGTCCTGGCGTCCGCCGGCAAGAAAATCGGCGCGCTGACGCTGCCCCGGTTGCGTGACGTCGTGCCGGTTTTCATCATGTGGGCGGCGGGCGTGGTTGTCCTGGTGTTCCAGAACGACCTTGGCACGGCGCTGCTGTTTTTCGGCCTGTTCATCGTCATGATGTATGTGGCGACCGACCGGATCAGCTGGGTCGTCGTCGGCGGTTTGGCGTTCGCCGGGGCGGCCGCCGTCATCTACCGCTTCGCCGGTCATGTGCAGGTGCGCGTCGACTCGTGGCTGCATCCTTTCACGGACCTGAACCAGAACTACCAGATAATCGAAGGCCAATTCGGCATGGCCTGGGGCGGGTTGTTCGGGCGCGGCTGGGGCCTCGGGTCGCCGTCCCGCATACCGCTGGCGGGCACCGACTTCATTTCGGCGGCGATGGGCGAGGAAATCGGCCTGGTCGGCCTGACGGGCATCATCGTCTTGTACGCCCTGATAGTGGCCCGCGGCCTGAAGACCGCCCTGTTGGCGCGTGACTCTTTCGGCAAGCTGCTGACGGCCGGCTTCAGTTTCGTCTTCGTCCTTCAGGTGACGGCCATCATCGGCGGCGTCACCAGGCTCTTACCCCTGACCGGCCTGACGACACCTTTCCTGTCGCGCGGCGGCTCGTCGCTGGTGGCCAACTGGGCGATCGCGGCGATATTGATCGTGGTCAGCCACCAGGCCCGCCGTCCGGTCGTCGACTTCGAGCCCTTCGTCGATCTGGACGTCGAACAGACCACCGTCATCGACCTGAGCAGCCTTGAGGACGGCGCCGTCGGGCCACGGGTGTCGGCCGACGACACGACCCAACAGCGGGCGTTGGTGAGGGAACAATGAACCGCACCATCCGCCACGTTGGCGTCGTCGCCGGAATCCTGGTGTTCGCACTGCTGGTGAACGTCACGCTGTCGTATCTGCTGCGCAACAATTCGCTGGACAACAACCCGGCGAACCAGCGAGTCCTGCAGGCCCAGTTCGCGCAGCCGCGCGGCGCGATACTGGCCGGCAACACCCCGATCGCCCAGTCGGTGCCGGGCAGCGGTGACTTCCCCTACCTGCGCACCTACGCGAACGGCCCGATGTATGCCCCGGTGACGGGTTTCTATTCGTACATGTACGGGCGCAACAAGCTGGAGCAGGCCTACAACTCGGCCCTGACGGGCTCGTCCGACCCGCGAGTGATCCAGCAACTGATCAACTCGCTGACGGGCCAGCCGGGCGCGGTTGCTTCGTTGCAAACCACCATCAACCCGGCGGCGCAGCAGGCGGCCTGGAACGCGCTGCAGGGCAAGCAGGGGGCGGTGGTGGCGATCGACTACACGACCGGCGCGATTCTGGCGTATGTGTCGACCCCCAGCTATGATCCGGCCCAGTTGTCGTCGCCCGACCTGGACGCCACCCAAGCCGCCTGGAAGGCTTTGAACGCCGACCCGGCGGCGCCCATGGCGGATAGGGCGGGACGGGAGATCTACCCACCCGGGTCGACCTTCAAGCTGGTGACCGCGGCGGCCGCCCTTGAGGCCGGCTGGACGCCCGACACCATGGTCGACTCCCCCGCCCGGTTGACGCTGCCCGGCACCAACACCCAGTTGACCAACGACAGCAACTGCGGCGGCGACCAGATCTCGCTGCAGCAGGCGCTTCAGGTCAGTTGCAACACGGCCTTCGCCAACGTCGGATTGACCATTGGGCAGGACGCCATCGCCGCCCAGGCGGCCAGGTTTGGCTTCGGCAAGGCCTTCGGCGGCGACGTCAACTCGGCGGTGTCGGCCTTCCCCACCGGCCTCGACCCGTCCCAGACGGCACTCAGCGCCATCGGGCAGTACAACGTCACGGCCAGCCCCCTGCAAATGGCGGTGGTGGCGGCGGCCATCGCCAACAACGGCATTGTCATGCAGCCATATCTCGTTTCGCAGGTGGTCGGGGCCGACCTCAACGTCATCTCGACACACAGCCCATCCTCCAGCGGCCGGGCCGTCAGCGCCACCACCGCCGCCGAACTGCAGCAGATGATGCAAAGCGTCGTCGCCAATGGCACCGGCAAGAGAGCCCAAGTGCCGGGGCTCACCATCGGCGGCAAGACGGGCACCGCCCAGTCCGACAACGTTCGCGCCCCCTATGCGTGGTTCGCGGGCTATGCCGCCGAACCGCACGTGGCAGTGTGCGTCTTCGTGGCCAACGCCGGCACCAACGAGGACCAAACCGGCGGCGCCACCGCGGCGCCCATCTTCAGGCAGGTCGTCCAAGCGCTGAACGGATAAGGCGTTCAGCTCACCAGGAAGGTGATCACCCGGCTCCAGGTTTCACCCGGGCGCAACACCGTGTTGGAAAAGCCGGGCTGGTTGGGGGCGTCGGGCGGGCTTTGGGGCTCAATCGCCAAACCGGCGTGCTGCTCGTAGGGCTGACCGTCCGGCCCATGCGCCAGGCCCGCGAAACCGGCGGCGTCGTAGACCTGCACGGCCGGAGCGTCGCTCAGCACCGTCAGCGTCAAACCGTCGCCGCTCAATCGCACCATTTCCCGCAGGCCCGCCCCTGGCACCATGAAGTTGTGATCCATCGCGCCGCCGCGGTCCTGGCCAGCCGCCAACATGGCGGCTCGGGCGGTACCGACCTGGCGCGGTGCCAAAAAGTCCAGGCCGCCCGATACCGGCAGCACCTCCCCCGTCGGTATGCCGTCAGCCCTGGTGGGCGTGTACTGGGGCGCGTTGACCCAGAGCTGCAGTTCGTCGATGCCGCCGGCACCCAGATCGAAGTAGGGGTGCAACGTCAGGTTGACGATGGTTGGCGCGTCGCAGGTGGCGGCGTAGGTCAGCGTCAACGCGTGCTCGCCCAGATCGAAGGCCGCGGCCGCCTCAAGGGCGCCCGGGAACCCTTGGTCCCCGTCGGGCGAGACCAGTCGCAACGCCAGGCTGTGGTCGTCGGCGGCGACGACCTCCCACTGGCGGTCGGAAAACCCGTCCGCCCCGCCATGCAGGGTGTTGGGCGGCTCGTTGACGGAAACCTGGTAGCCCACCCCGTCGATGCTGAACCGGCCGCCCGCCAAACGGTTGGCAAACCGCCCGACCGTGCGCCCCATGTAGGCGTCCTCGGCGCTGCTCAGGGCAAGATCCCGCCACCCGTCACCGCGGCGAACCCTCAGCCGCGAAAGTGCGGCTCCCAACGTGTCGATGGTGGCCCAAAGATGGTCGTTTCGCAGCTCATACTGGCTCATGACCTCTATTGTGTCAGGCCTGGGCGTTACACCAACTCGTCGGCCCAGGTTTCGTGGCCTGGCGGCAGCAGCGTGTCGTCAGCTTGGGCCAAAAGGGCGCGCAACTGCGCCTTGAGGGCTGAGACTTGCTTCGGCTTGGGCTTGACGGCCTCGGGCTTGCTGACCCCGCCGAGCGGCACCTTGGGGTGTATCAGTTCTGCCCAATCGCAACGGGTCTGGCAGATCGCTTCGTTCACGTCACGCAGCGACGACGGAGCCCCAGTGACCTCTTCGGCCGCCCGCGTCCAGCCGTAATCGCGGTTGATCCGCAACAATGCGGGCTCCACCGTTCCGGCGTCATGGACGTCGATGTGCGGCTCGATGACGCAAGCGCCCGCCGCGCGGGCCCACTCAACCTCGTCTTGGAACGTCTCGTCCAATGTGATCGAGGCCACCCGCAGCAGCACCGAGACCATGTCCTTGGCCGCGAAATCATCGGGCGCCAGCCCCGGCGGCTGGGCGACCACCACGTACGGTTTCGTGACCCCCAGGTGCTTGACTGCCATCTCGATTGGCAGATTCTCGCGCACCCCGCCGTCCACGTAGACCCCACTGCCCAGCTTGACGGGACGGAAGACGCCCGGTATCGAGCACGACGCCCAAACCCCCAGCGCGATGTCATAGGGCATGTCATCGATCGGATGGTCGTCGCGGTCGACCATGACGCCGTCCTGGCGCATGAACCGCAACTCGCCGGAATCGAGATCAACCGTGGCCAGTCGCAATTCGACGCCAGAGTTGTTGACCCGGCTTGACCGGAAAGTCGACTCGAAAAGCAAGCGGTGGACGATGGGGCCCGGCCGGTAGGCGGACGCCGCCCGCTCAGCCCCCCGCACTGATGTGGCCAGGCCGGCGCCAACCCTGCCCACCCGCAACAGCGAGCCGGCCAGTTGCCACATGTCGGTCGGCGACAGTGCCATGTCGCGCGACGGGTCTGTGTCCAAAACCCGCTTGACGACCTCCCTCGGGTCGTCGGCATCGCCGGCCACGACCGGCTCGGTGTCGTCCGGGGGGGCTCCCAGCAAGCCGCCCAGGCCTTCCAACTGCCCCCGCAGGTTGGTGAACCAGGCCTGTTCGGCAAACATGTCGGACGTGGCGGTCATGCCCAGCCAAAGACGCTCCAACTCGTGCAGTTCGCCCGACTGGACGGCCGGGTCAAGCGACTGCGCCAACATGGCGGCGACGATACTGCCCGCCGACGTGCCCAAAATCTTGGTGGGCGCTATGCCCACCACGTCATACAAATACCGGGCTGCCCCAATATGGAAGCTGGCTCGCGCCCCGCCCCCAGAAAGGATCAACCCCGTAACCTCAGGTGCCACATCAGCACGGGGCGTTGCATTTCTCGCCAACAAATCAAACCAAGAGAGACGGGCCATAGGTTAAGTCTACGAGACGGACCGTTTGGCAGTCAGCTTTTGTCACCCGGCCGTCACGGCGAGCGGCCTTGCCTTGGAGGTTTCCCATGCCCAACCTCGCCTTTTGAGGGATCAAATCGAGGTTGGGTATGGGAAACCTACCGTTTTGGGGCCCGTTTTGGTAGGTTTGCCATGCCCAACTTCTCCGGCGGCTTCCACGGGGCGAGGTTGGGTATGGGAAACCTCTTGGGTGAG